>JBDTSO010000196.1:0-6283 GCA_039931085.1 Acidobacteriota bacterium
GGTTTGTTTGCTTTTCAACTTTGGTTTCACGCGACGCGGACGAGTGCGACGATTGACGAGGCTCCGCACATTTTTGCGGGATACAGATATTGGCAATGCGGCGATTTCGGTGTCAACGTCGAACATCCGCCGCTTTTGAAATTGCTGGCGGCAGCACCGCTCGTTTCAAAAGATTTGATTCAACCGACGTGGGATTGCGGCTCGAAAATTACCTCGACCGACGAAAGTTATAGTGCCGGAAATCTTTTTCTGGCGAAAAATAATCCTGATAATATAGTTATTCCGGCGCGTTTGTCGGCGGCGTTGATAAGTTTATTTCTGGCGTTGATGGTTTTTCTGGCGGCGTGGGAAATGTTTGGCAATTGGGAAGCGATTGTTGCTTTAGCAATACTGGCGTTTGAACCGAATATCATCGCGCACGGCTCTTTGGTAACGACTGATATGGCTGTCGCGGCGACGATGTTTGCCGCCGTTTATGCGTTTTATCGTTATCGGAAAAATCCGACGTGGATTCGTTTTCTGGTGGTTGGAATGGCGACGGGCGCGACTTTGGCTTCAAAGCATTCGGGGATTTTAATTTTACCCGTTTTGTTTTTGCTATTCATTATTGATTTTTTTCTTTCTCGTCGAACGAAAATCGAAGGAGATGTTCGCCGCCGTTTTTTGCGTCGCGTCGCCGCTTTCGCCGGAATTGTGTTAATCGCCTTCGCGGTGCTGTGGGCTTTTTACGGTTTTCGCTACGACGCAGTGCCGAACGATTCGCAGCCGCCGGCTTTGGTGGCAAGTATTTTCGAGAATGCACCGCCGGAAATTATCAACTCGCCCGTCGTGAAAACGATGATAGCAGTAACCTGTATTTTTCCCGAATCTTACGCCGCCGGATTGTTTTACGTTATGCGTGCGGGAAATCGTCCGATGTATTTGTTCGGCGAAGTTTATCCGACCGCTCGCTGGTTTTATTTTCCCGCCGCTTTTTCAATCAAAACGAGTGTTGCGCTGCTCATTTTGCTGATTTTGAGTTTGCTGACGATTGGACTTTATCGAACGCGCCGCCGCGAAATGCTGTTTTTGCTATTGCCCGCGTTTCTTTTTTTCGGCGTTAGTCTGACTTCCGGCTTGAATATTGGTGTGCGGCATATTTTGCCGGTTTATCCGTATTTTATCGTCATCGCTGCCGCTGGAGTTTGTTATTGGGCGAGAAAATATCAAATCGTTAAATACATTTTAATCGTGCTGTTGATTTTTCACGCAGTCGCGGCGTTTCGCACCGCTCCGAATTATCTCGCCTTTGCCAACGATTTTTGGGGCGGCACGAATAACACTTATCGTCTGCTCAGCGATTCCAACGTCGAATGGGGACAGAACTACAAACTCGTCCGTGAATATGTCGAACGCGAAAACATCAGCGATTGCCGGATTGCGACGTTTGGCTACGGCGAACTGGTTCAAGCATATCAGCCGTGCAAATTGATGCCGAACGATTACGGCTGGAATTTTACCGAACAACTCATCGAACCCGTTCCGCCCGTCGTCGAAGGCACGATTTTCTTGAGCGTCACGTCGTTTCCGCCGCTCGGCGGCGATGAATATGAGCCGATTCTCAAAACCGAGCCGGTTGCAATTATCGGCGGCAGTATTTTCGTCTATCGAGGACCTTTTGAAGTCCCGCTCGTCGCCGCTTTAAGTTACGCCGGACGCGCCGATCAGCTCATCGAATTAGGTCGTCTTGACGAAGCCATCGCCGACGGACAAAAATCTGTCGAACTCGCGCCGAACGACCCGCGCCCGCATCTCGCTCTGGCATTCGCTCTCCGCCGCAGCAATCGTCCGGACGAAGCCCGCCGCGAACTCGAAACGAGTATCAAACTTGCCGAAGCGAATCCGTCAATGGTCTTCGAGTGGACGAAGTTTCAGGCGCAAAACGCATTGCGGCGTTTAGAGTCAACGCCATAGAAAGATTGTTGTATTCAATCCTAATACTTAAGGTTTCACCCCGTATCAATTCAATCGCTAAACCTTAATAAAAATCCGCTTTCGATATAAAAGCCACATCAAAAACAGCCATAATAAATCGTAACAAATCGCATACATCAGCGAAGCGGTCATCGGCGCGGCGATGGGCGCGAAAAAGGTATTGAAAATCCAGCCTTGTAGAGATGTTAAAGTGCCGTCGTCGGCTGTCATCGGAATTAAGTCTAGGATTTTGGCGGTCAATTCGGCTAGAAAATATAAAGCGAGCGCGTTTGTACCGAAAATTACAAACGGTTTTGTCCATTTTGTGTAGTTTTTGATGTCAATCAGGAAATAACAAAAACTCAGAAAACAGAGCGCGATCCCCGCCGTGAAAACGACATACGAACTCGTCCAGAGAGCTTTGTTGATCGGGAAAAAGAGATTCCAAATCCAGCCGATCGCCGTTAAAATTACGCCGAAGAAAAACATTCCGGCAACTTTTTCGTAATCACTGCGCTGTAATTTGAGCCACGTTCCGGTCAGAACGCCGGAAATCGCCGTTGCCAAAGCCGGAATCGTACTTAACAAACCTTCGGGATCATAAACTTTTCCTAAAATCCAGATGTGATTATCGCCAAAAACAGACCGATCAATAAAAGCCGCCAAGTTACAGTCTTTGTCGTCATAAGTCGTAATTTCGCAACCCGGAACGTAAATGACGGACATCAAAATCCAGTAAACCAGAAGCAAAGAGATGCCGATAATCGTTTGCTGTTTCCAATTTGTGTGCAGAAAAATAAGCGAAACGATCAAATAACAAACAGCGATGCGCTGCAAAACTCCGGGAATTCTCAACGTGTAAAGATTAAAAAATGGAAATGCTGAAATAAAAAGTCCGAGCAGAAAAATAATGGCGGCGCGGCGAAAAATTTTTATATAAATATCTTCGGTAACGCCGCGTTCGACTCGTTTGCCAAGCGCAAACGAAATGGCGATGCCGACGATAAACAGGAAAAACGGGAAAATAAAATCCGTCGGTGTCCAGCCGTGCCATTCGGCGTGTTCAAACGGCGGGTAAATTGCGTCCCAAGTTCCCGGATTATTTACTAAAACCATTCCTGCAACGGTAATTCCGCGAAAAACGTCCAGCGATAAAAGGCGTTTGCGTTCGTTTTCTTCGGGCATAGATGGTTTTCTCTCCGCTCAAATTTGGATGATTTTAATTATAATTAGAACGAAACAGCAGCAAAGTCAAAGCAAAACGGCATTTTCAAAAAATTATTGCCAAAATAGTGAAAATCCAAAAATTTTAATGCAAAAATTGAATAGGTTTTGTGTCAATTTACTGGATAAAAATTAGCGAGGAAATATGAAAAATAAACAAGTTATTTTAATAGTGTGTCTGATTTTTTTGTCATCTGTTTTAGGCTGCCGATTTTATAATCCTTTGTCTAAATCATCGGATGAGAGCAATTCGGCAAAGCCGGAAAACAAAGATGTGTCGGAAAAAGTGATTGACAAAACCGTCGGCGAAGAACGCATCGGCGTTCCCGAATGTGATGAATTGCTCGATTTTTTTGCCGACCAAACAAGAACGAAAGACGACAATTACGTCGTCAAAGCCACGCGCGAATTTTACTTTAATAAGATTCGGGAAAACATAAAAAAAGATTTGGAAGACAATAAAAACGATCCCAACAAAAAAGAAGAAATGGCGAAAAATTGTCGTGAATACAAAAAACAACTCGATAAATTCAAAGCCGAAGAGGACAACGAGAAAAAGTAATCGAACCGAAAGCGGCGGAAGAAAATTCAACCGTCGCTTTTCTTTTTGCAAAATCTTTTCCGCGCTCAAGACAACCATATTTCCGTCTGACCTCATCTTGTAGAATAAGTTTCACGAAACCAAATTAAAAAAAGACGATAAAAATATGAGAATTAAACTGTTTCTCTTGCTGATATTGGTGTGTTCATTTTCAGCGCAGGCTCAAGTTGTGAAAAACAAAAGAGCTGCACCGATTAAACAATTTGAGAACAAGCAAAATAATCAAACTTCCGCCAATTCCCTGCCGATTAAGCGCGTGATTGTTTATTCAAACGGCGTGGCATATATCGAACGGCGCGGCTTTGTTTCGGACAATGCCGAAGTAAATTTGTCGTTCAAACAATCGCAGATTGACGACGTTTTAAAATCAATGGTCGTGCTGGATTTGGGACAGGGCAGAATCGGCGCGGTTTCTTATAATTCTTCACAGCCGGCGGCGGCGCGAACTGCCGAAATTCCCTTTTCGGTTGACTCGAAATCGGAAAATTCCGATGAAAGCGACGGCGGGTTGCCGGGAGTTTTAAGTCAATTGCAAGGCGCAAAAGTTACGGTTACTTCCGCCAAAGGAACGGCGACGGGCGCGATTTTGACTGTCGAAAAGCGCAAAACTGTTACAAAAAATAAAAATACTGAAGAAATTTCTTTGCCCGAAAATTATGCTTTGGTGATTGCTTCGGAAACGGGCGAGATTTCCAGTTTTGATATGAGCGAGATTCGTTCGGTCAAACTTTCAGACGAAGAAACGAAACGCGATTTGAACGAATTCTCCAAAGCGACGGCGGCAGCGCGGCGGCGCGATGCGAAAACTATTACGGTAACGAGCGAAGGCGCGGGACGGCGCGAAATGATTGTCAGTTACACGATTGCCGCGCCGATTTGGAAAACGACTTATCGCGTGGTTTTGGACGAAGCGGGAAAACCGTTTTTTCAAGGCTGGGCAATTGTTGATAACGTCAGCGATGAAGATTGGACGAATATTCAACTTTCACTGGTTTCGGGAACGCCGATTTCATTTATTCAGCCCATTCAAAAACCGCTTTATCGTTATCGTCCGGTCGTGCCGATTCCAGATGATTTGAAATTACAGCCGCAGATTTATGACCCGGAAAGCGGAACAGGCGAAGGTTTCGGAAGCGGCAGCGGCAGTGGAATGGGCAATGGAAGTGCCGGAGGAATGGGAAGTGTTCCGCCGCCGCCGCCAGTGAAAAAACCGAGTTTTGAAAGTGCCAACAATAATTTTATGGTATCGTCCGGTTATTCGGACACGAGTGTCAGCGATGCTCTGGCGAGCGAGAAATCCGGCGTGCAAACGGCGGCGAGCGGTGCGGAAATCGGGGATTTGTTTGAATACAAAATTGAAAATCCGGTTACGATTACGCGCAATCGTTCGGCTTTGATTCCGATTGTGCAGACAAAAATGGAAGGCGAGCGCGTTTCGATTTTTCGTGAAAACGCCGTCGAAGCAAACATCAACGAAGACGAAGAAACCAAACAGCCGAATCCGCGTCCGATGAGCGGTTTATTACTCAAAAACATCACACAGACGACATTTGAAGGTGGTTCGATGACCGTTCTCGACCACGACGCTTATGCCGGTGAAGCGTTGATGGAACGCCTGAAACCGAAGGAACAACGATTGATTTCCTTCGCGCTCGATTTGGGAACTTTGGTAAAAATCGAACAAAAGGAAGACCGCGAACCGTCGCGCCTTGTCAAAGTCGTCAACGGCGTTTTCGAACTTCATTATTTTCGCACTGACAAAAAGATTTACAAATTAACCAACCAAACAGACCGCGAAAAAGTCGTCTATATCGAACATCCGGTGCGCGAAAACTGGATTTTGTCGGAAAATTCCGCCAAACCGGATTACACGACCGGAAGATTTTATCGTTTCCGGCTCGAACTGAAACCTTTTGAAACAAAGGAAATCGTCGCTGCCGAAAATCAGGGAATGAAAGATACTTATCAACTTCTAACGCTTTCGCCGAAGGATTTGGAATTGTTCGTCGCGCGGAAATATATTGACGATCAGACACGCGCAAAACTGGCAAAATTGATCGAACTGCGAATGCAGATCAATCAAATCAACGCGAAATTGACCGCATTGGACAAAGAAAACGCAGAAATCACCAAAGATCAGGCGCGTTTTCGTGAGAACATCGAAGCCTTATCAAAAACGCCCGAAGCCAAACAATTAATTGCACGTTATATTGCCAAAGCCGACGAACAGGAATCGCGTCTTGAGCAAATAAACAAAGAACGTCAAACTTTCCTCGCCGAAAAAGAACGGCTCGAACGCGAATTGGCAATCGAAATTAAAAATTTCGAGGTTCAGCCGAATGCGTAATAACAAAGTTTTAAGAGTTTATAATTCGGTGTAAATTCTTATGGCAGATTTATTTATCAAGTGCGATAATAAAATAATTAAACGGATAAAGATTTATATCTATTGTCTTTAACAAATTTTGTATAATATAAATTATTCGGTATAACTCACGATTATTA
>JBDTSO010000197.1:0-6250 GCA_039931085.1 Acidobacteriota bacterium
TACTGCTTATGAATCGAAAAATATTTATCGCCGGATCAGGCGGAATCGGTGAAGCAGCGGCAATTCTAATTCGTGAATGGGCAGATTTTGAGGCGGAACTTTTTCTCGGCGACATAAACGAAGCAAATCTTCGCAAAACACAAGAATTTGTTTTGAAGAATT
This sequence comes from Acidobacteriota bacterium, assembly GCA_039931085.1. GTDB lineage: Bacteria > Acidobacteriota > Blastocatellia > Pyrinomonadales > Pyrinomonadaceae. The sequence continues at coordinate 163 of JBDTSO010000197.1, forward strand.
CTGAAAAAACATCAAAAGTGGAAACCGTTTTGATGTCGCTTGACGGAATTAATGATGAAATGAAATCAGCGTTTGAACAATCGGATATTTTACTTGATTGTTCGCCGGGAAGTCAGGCTCCGCGAATGGCGCGATTTGCCAAAGATTTCAAAATGCACTATGCAAATCTCACCGAATATGTCGCCGAAACCGACGAAATCATCAAACTCGCCGAAAATGCCGAAACAGGATTTGTTTTACAGACCGGACTTGCGCCCGGATTTATCAATGTTTTGGCGATGTCGCTTTACCACAACTTCGTTGAAAACTTCGGCGTTGAAAAAGTCGAAAAAATCGGAATGAAAGTTGGCGCGTTGACGGCACACGCGCATCAGCCGCATTTTTACGGTTTTACGTGGTCGCCGATTGGTGTAGCAACCGAATACGTCAAACCTTCGCGCGTCATTCGTGATTATCAAATTACGGAACAGCCTGCGTTGTCAGACCGCGAAACGATTATAATCGGCGGCAGAACTTACGAAGCCGATTTGACTTCGGGCGGCGCGGCTGATTTGCCGGAGTTTTTTGCCGACAAGGCAAAACGGCTCGATTATAAAACTCTGCGCCACGTCGGGCATTACGATTGGGTTGACGGCGTGATTCGGAAATTTCCAAATGATGAAGATTTACCGAAAAATTTACTGGCGGAATTTTTGCGCGAAGTTCCGGCGGTTGAAGACGATTTCGTGCTGATTCACGCTTCGGTTGAAGGATTTGACGCGCAAAAAGTCAGAAGATTGATTGAAAAGGCTTTTTTTGTCGAACCTTTGGAAATAAACGGACACAAGTTGCGGGCGATTCAAACAACAACCGCCGTGCCTTTAATTGAATCGGCGATGATGCTTCTTTCAGGCGGCATCAAAGGCGTTGTTCTGCAAAGTCAGATTGAGCCGTCGGAATTTTTAAATGGCGGTTTTGTTAATAAAGTTTATAAGCCGTAATTAATCGTCAATTTACTTCATTGTCAACGGTTAACACTTCGTGCCGTTCGATCACTTCATCGTCGGTTGCGTCCTGCAAACTGCGGTCGCCGGTAACTTCGTCCCAATCGTAACCGAGAAATTCGGCAAAATGATAAAGCTGTGGTTCCCACGCCGCGCGATCTTTTGAATATTTAATGAAAGCCTCTTCGATGTCTGGACTGGTTTTTATTCCGTTTGAGCGTAAATGTCTAAAGGCGCGATTAAAGCATTTTCGCCGTCGTGCCAATATTTTTTCTTCGGACTCAAACGCATCGGTGGCGTGTTCCTTCAAATTGAGCGATGCGAGAAGTTCAAACAAAACGTGCCGCGCATTGTCGCCCGCAATGAGAACGTCCGGGTGATCGCCGGCTTCGACATAGTTTTTTTCATCAAGGTGGGCGTTGATGATGGCAACCGTTTCGAGAGTGACGAAAAGAGCGCGGGGCAGTCCTTTATAAACTTCCACCGAATGAAAATAATGAATAATCGGATGTTCGAGATGCGATTCGAGCGATTCCTGTAAATCGCGCGTCGCTTCGCGCAGCGATTCGGTCAAACTGTAAAAACGTCCGCGCGAAAAATGGCTGGCGATAAAGCCGGAAATATCCGCGCCCTGCCGCGCTTGATGATAAAATTTCAGCGCAACGGCGCGTTTGCGTTCAAGTGCGCCGTAAACGGTCAACAAATATGTAATAGAAAGTGAGATAATACCGATTCCCGACGCGCCTTCGACGATGGCGACGACGCGCGTAGTATCGGTAATCGGTAAAATATCGCCGTAACCGATGGTCAAAAGCGTAATGCCGCTAAAATAAAATGCTTTAAAGATTAAACTGCCGCCAACCGCATCGTTAATTTTGAAGCCTGTTTCCATTCGCGGCATATAAATAAGCGCAAATCCGGTGAGCAGCATCACAATAAAAATTGAAATCAGCAGCGGCATCAAAAGCGGTCCGATTGCTGCCAAAATTCGATGTCGCAAGCGGCGATTCAAATTTTGCGTTAAAACCGCCACGCCGCGCCACAGACCGCGATTTAAGAATCTGCTGAACAATCCCGAATGTTTCGTTCCTCTTAAAATCGTCGCGTAAATATCGTAAAAAACTAAGGCGAGCAGAACTAATCCGGCAGTCGTTAACGAATAATTTGTTACCAAATCCATTAAATTTTGTGTTCTCCGATTATGTTTAAGTTCGAATCTGCGGAAGAGTTGTGTTTTGATGCGATAAGCAGAATTTAGTTTATACTTATTTTGCCGCGATGACGATAATTAAAAAAATGTTAAAAATAGTTTGTCTATCCGACACACACAATCGCAGCGATCAGATCGTCGTACCTGACGGCGATATTTTGATTCACGCGGGCGACGCGACAATTACCGGAACGATTGACGAAATTGTTTTGTTTAATTATTGGTTTGCAAATCTTCCTCATAAATACAAAATTTTGGTCGCCGGAAATCACGACTGGTTGTTTGAAACGAATAACCGATTTGCCCGCAATTTGCTTGATAAATCTATTATTTATTTGCAGGATTCTTCGGTTGAAATAGCAGGCTTAAAGATTTATGGGTCGCCGTGGCAACCGCGATTTTTTGACTGGGCTTTTAATTTAATGCGCGGCGCGGAATTGGCTGGGAAATGGAAAATGATTCCCGACGACGTTGATATTTTAATCACGCACGGACCGCCGAACGGAGTTTTAGACGAAGTGCCGCGCAAGTTTTTTGTGGAAAACACAGGTTGCGAAGAATTGCGAAAACGGGTTGAACAATTGCGTCTGAAAAATCTCAAACTTCACGTATTTGGTCACATTCACTGCGGTTACGGCACAACGGAAAAGTTCGGCGTAAAATTTGTCAACGCTTCAAATTGCGATGAAAGTTATGAACCGGCAAACCCGCCGATTGTTGTAGAAGTCTAAAATTTTTTGATTATGCCGGTAAGAATTGTGTAGAATACAGAAATGCCGTTCAAAAATTTCACGAAATTTTATCTTGCCGTTCCATCATTGATATTTATTACGACAATCGTATTTATTTCTGCCGGCTGCGGTCGCAAAAATGTTGAACCGATGCCGCCGAAGCAAAGTTTGGAAATTTCTCAACCCACAAAAACGCCGACGAATTCAAATCAGGAAAATCGAAATATGAACCAGACAAAAACTACAAAGGTTACGCCGGGAAATTGGGGCGCGACGGGCATCGCGGTCGTCGTTGAAGAAAACAGTGTCAAAATCGAATTTGATTGCGCCGTCGGCGAAATTAAAGAGAAATTGACGGTTGATGAAAACGGCGAATTTAATGCGGACGGACTTTATACGCCTGAAAGTTTTGGTCCGATCAGAGAAGACAATCCGCCGAAGTCGCAGCCTGCTCGTTATGAAGGCAAAATTTTAGGCGACATAATGACATTGAATGTTAGATTAATTGATAAGAAAGAAAAAATCGGCGATTATACTTTGGAACGCGACAAGTTCGCGCGGCTTCGCAAGTGTCAGTAAATTTCAATCTTGCTGTTGTAAACAAAGCCGTTTGATGTTTTTCGCTTCACCGTTTTTTTCATCAATTTCAATAACAACCGCGCAAATCCAGACATTTCCTTTGGCGTGGGCGGCGCGGCGGGCGGGAAAATTGATAAAACGATTGATAACATCGTCTTTTTCCATTCCGATAACTCCCGCATAACTTCCGGTCATTCCGACATCGGTAATATACGCCGTTCCGCCGTCCAAAATTCTTTCATCAGCCGTTTGAATATGCGTGTGTGAACCGACAACTGCCGAAACTCTTCCCGCCAAAAACCAACCCATCGCATTTTTTTCCGAAGTCGCTTCGCAGTGCATATCAACCAGACGGATTTTTACATCTTCGGGAATTGATTTTATTTCTTTATCGGCAACGCGAAACGGATCGTCAACCGGCGGCATAAAAACTCTGCCCAGTAAATTTAAGACGGCGATTTTGAAACCTTTTATTTCGCCGACGAACAAGCCATTTCCGGGCGTGCCAATCGGATAATTTGCCGGACGAAGCAAGCGCGGATTTTTCTCTATGTAGGGAATTATCTCGGTTTTGTCAAAAATATGATTGCCCGAAGTCATCAAATCAATGCCGCTTTCAAAAAGTTCGTCGGCAATTTTCGGCGTAATCGAAAACCCGCCAGCGACGTTTTCGGCGTTCATCATGGCAATGTCAATTTTGTATTCTGCACGGATTTCTTCGATTTTTTCTAAAACGGCGAGTCTGCCGGGACGCGCAACAACATCAGCAATTATTAAAACATTCATAAATCAATTTTTCGTAAATCCTAAATTTGTAATTCGTCTTACAATTATAAACAGTTTCACTGTTAAAATGTCAGCAAATCAAATTTCAAATATAAATCGGTTTGTTAAGATCCGTTTTTTCGGCTAAATTAACGGATATGAAAAATGAAATTTTTGAAAAAAATATTTTTGAGGGCAAAGTTGCGTTCGTTACCGGCGGCGGCACGGGAATTACGGGTGGCGTGGCGCGGGCGTTAGCTGAACACGGCGCAAAGGTGGCGATTACTTCGCGCAAAATGGAAAGCCTTGAACCGATGAAAATGTTGATTGAAGATAACGGCGGCGAATGTTTTGCCGTTGTCGCCGATGTGCGCGATTTTGAGGCGGTTTCAAACGCCGTCGCACAAACTGTCGAATATTTCGGCAAAATTGACATCGCCGTCAACGGCGCGGCAGGAAATTTTCTCGTCAAACCTGAAGAACTTTCAGCAAACGGCTTCGGAACGGTTGTTGATATTGACACGAAAGGCACATTCAACGTCTGCCGCGCCGCATTTGAAGAATTGAAAAAATCACAGGGACAAATCCTAAATATCAGCGCAACCCTTCATTACACGGCGACACCGATGCAGATTCACGTTTCGGCAGCAAAGGCGGGAGTTGATGCAATCACGCGAAATCTTTCCATCGAATGGGGAAAATACGGCATCCGCGTCAACGGCATCGCGCCGGGACCGATTGGAGATACCGAAGGATTTAGGCGGCTTGTTCCTGAACCATTAAAGGAAAAACTGGCGAAAAAAATTCCGATGCAGCGTTTCGGAAAAATCGAAGACATCGAAAACGCTGCGTTATTCATGTGTTCCGACGCGGCAAGTTATATCAGCGGCGTAACTTTAGTCGTTGACGGCGGACATTGGCTGACCGGAACAGGCTTGGGCTGAATAAAGTCTGAAGCTTAAAGGATAAGGGCTAAAATTAAGAAAGTTATGAACGTCAAATAAAGTAACCAATAACTTAAAGAGATTTTACTTTTAACTTTTAACTTTTTCCGCCACTAAGATGCCGCGCAGAACGAGCATTTTCGCCAAAATTCTTGCTTCCGGGCGGTCAAACTTGTTGGTTAAAGCCCGAGTTCGCGCAAAATCCGCGACGGCAAGACTGCGAATTGTCGTGTCGGTTGCGCCGAGATTTCGCAGAAGTTCGCGGGAAATATCGCCGCCGAAACTGCCGACTTGGATTTCGCCGTCTTCGATCATATCGCCGTTGACATCTATGAATTCACCTACTTTAACAAATGCGGAAATTGTGTCGTTGAGGCGAAAAATCGCGTCTTCCAAAAATGGAAACGCTTTGTCCGCGTCAACTTGCGCGTATCCGCTGGCAAGCAGCCAAACCTGCATAAAGTCCATATAATTTTTCGGCTGTAAATTAACCATCGCGCGGCTTTCATCCATAATTTTAGAAGCCGTTTCCTTATCGCCGGATTTAGCAATTTGCAAAGCCAGAGCCGACAAAGCGTAAAGTTTTTGATTCGGGTCTTTTATTCCGCCGATAATTTTTTGCGCCGCAGAAATTGCTTTTTCACGTTCTTCCTTAGAAAGTTGTTTGTCGCCAAGATTGCCTAAATTACCGAGTGATTTTTCAGGTGAATCTTTAATAGATTCTGCCTCCGAATCCGCTTCAACAGAAACAGAGCCGCCGCTGACTGCTGCGGTTTTCGGGGTTTTGATTTTAAATTTTTGTCGAATTTGCGCGGCGCGTGAAGGTGCGAACCGTTCGATCTGCTAAATAAAACCTGAAAAGTTGTCGCCATCAAT
>JBDTSO010000198.1:0-6226 GCA_039931085.1 Acidobacteriota bacterium
GGGTCTTGAAAAATAATCTGCATCTCGCGCCGCAGCTTTTGCATTTCCTTGTTCGGGAGACCGATTATATTTTGACTTTCAAACAAAACTTTGCCACTCGTCGGTTCATATAGTCGTATTAAACAGCGTCCGACAGTTGATTTTCCGCAACCGGATTCACCGACCAAACCGAGCGTTTCGCCCGCAAAAATATCAAAAGAAATGCCGTCAACGGCGCGAACCACGTCGTCGCTGTTTTCGACCGGAAAATGTTTGACCAAATCTTTGACCTGAACGAGTTTTTCTTTTTCGGTTTTAACCGAGCTTATTTCCATTCTTCTTTTTCTTTTCGACTAATTTCAGCGATGATATGTTGATTTTCAGATAAATTAATTTCAGCGAAATTTTACATTTAATTGACTTCAATTCAACGACATCTTTCAAATCCTCGTAAATCTTCAAAGTCCATTCGTTATTTGCTTGTCGGGAAAAATGTTCGACTCTGACGCGATATTGCGAAACTAAAATGTAATCTTGCAATGAATCTAATTTGTAATAATCTTCGGCTTTTTCGCCTCTGTCGCGCTTTTCGGTGGATTTCGACAACACTTCAAAAACCACAATCGGATTGAGCAAAGTTTTGTCATCATCAACAGTTAAAATATCGCCGCAAGCAACGGCAACATCAGGATAAACATTGTGTCCGCCACGCACTCTTCCTCGAAAGTCGCCGGTATAAACTTCGCAATCAGTTTCCTCGAGTTGATTTCCTAAAATCCTTGAAATATTTGTCGTTGCCAGATTATGCTTGCGCGTCGCGCCCGCCATCGAAAATATTTCGCCGTCCATATATTCGTGTTTGATTTTAGATTTCTCCTCAAACGCCAAATATTCTTGTTCCGACATTAATTTTTCTGCTATTGCCTGATTCATTTTTTCTCCTTCCAATCTTCCGCGATTATCGCCCATCTTTCGTGGTCGCGCCAGCGTCCGTTGATTTTCAAATATTTGCGCGAAAAGCCTTCTTTAGTAAAATTATTTTTCCGCAAAACTGCGATTGAAGCCAGATTGTGCGGCTGAACATTGGCTTCGACGCGGTGCAGTTTCAAATTTACAAAGGAGAATCGCAAAATCAAATTGACCGCTTCCGTCATCAAGCCTTTTCCGGCAAATTCCTCGCCGATATAATAACCAAGATAGCAATTTTGAAATATGCCGCGAAATATTTGAGATAAATTGGTCGCGCCGACGACTTTTTCCGTTTCGATTTCGCAAACCAGTAGACATTCGTTTTCGACGCTTTCGTTTCGTTTTAAATATTCGGCGAAAGTTTTTTCGTCCGTCGGCGGTTTGACCAAACCGCGATGCAGATTTTTACTCGCCAGATTTAACGCCGTCAGTTCAAACAAATCTTTCTCAGTCGGATACCGCAGATAAAGTTTTGTGCCGCGCAATTTCAAATTTTCGTTTTTCATCGTATAAAACGCACCTGACTTTGACATCGTTTTCCAACTTGTAAAGCGCAATGTCACCGTGTGTGCAGATTCCGTCCATCCGAAATTCGCAGCGCGGCGCGAAATGACAACCGGCGGGCAGATTTGTCGGATTCGGCACAGTTCCTTCGATAGTCGAAAGCCGCGTTTCCTTCGCTGCGCCTTTGCCGCGCAATTTCGGAACGGAATGCAGAAGTCCTTGTGTATAAGGATGTTTCGGCTTTTCAAAAATCTCGTCAACTCCCGATTCTTCGACAATTTTTCCGGTGTACATTACACAAACTCTGTCCGCAACCTCGGCAACCACGCCCAAATCGTGCGTGATTAAAAGCACGGCGAGTTTGCGCGTCGTTCGCAATTCGTCCAATAGTTCCAAAATTTGCGCCTGAATCGTAACGTCTAAAGCAGTTGTCGGTTCGTCGGCGATTAAAAGTTCGGGATTGCAAGCCAAAGCCATTGCAATCATCACGCGCTGACGCATTCCGCCACTCAATTGATGCGGATAATCTTTTATTCGTCTTTCAGGCGCAGGCATCGCCACTTCCTTCATCGCTTCGATTGCTGCGTCGAGCGCGTCTTTCTTGTTCAAATTCCGGTGCAGACGCAACGCTTCGGCGATTTGTTCGCCGACCGTAAAAACCGGATTTAACGAAGTCATCGGGTCTTGAAAAATCATCGCAATATCGTTGCCGCGAATCCCGCGCATTTGTTCTTCGGAATATTGCAAAAGATTTTCGCCTTTGAATAAAACTTCGCCGCCGACAATTTTTCCGGGTGCAGAAATCAGACGCATCACCGAAAGCGCAGTGATTGATTTCCCGCAGCCGGATTCGCCGACAAGACCTAAAAGTTCGCCTCTCTCAATATAAAAACTGACATCGTTAACGGCTTTAACAATTCCGGCGCGAGTCGGAAATTGCGTTTGTAAATTGTTTATTTCGAGAAGATGCGGCATTTTAGTAAATATTGAAATGATATTCGACTATGCCCACAATTGAAATCGGCACACCATTTTTCTTCGCCGGAATAAACGCGATTTTTGCAGCGGCGGCAATCGCTTGTTCTGTCAATCCGTGAGGAAGCGTCGCTAAAGGAGAAATTTCTCCGATGCCGCCGCTTGCCAGAAATGTAACTCGTAATTGGACACTTCCTTGAATTCTATTTTGTCGTGCCTCTTCCGTATAATGTGCTATTTGTTTGACAATATATTTTATTTTGACAATTTCTTTGTCCGAGTATGCGGTTTTTGTATCTACAGGTTCGTCTTTATTGTTTGCCGTTTCATCGCCAAGTATTCTAAACGAACCTTTTCCAATTTCGATGCCTGACGGATTTTTTTCGATTTTGATGGATTCGATAAAGTTTTTGACAACGGCATTCGTTTCGTCCGCATTTGCCGCCCAAAGTTCAAACCATCGCCCTTTGTCATCATCGTTAATCAACCAATAGCTAAAGGTTTCATTGGCGATTTTTACAACCTCTAATCCGTTTAGATTAAATTTCGTTTCCTTTGTTGTATTTAATTGGGATTTGAGTTCTTTTAAGCGTTGATCGGCAAATCTTTTTTCATCAAATCGTTTTATGTTTTCGCAGAAACTCGGAGGTTTCCCGTCTAATTTAGCGGTAATGTTCAGTCCATATACAACATTTTCAGCATACACGGTGTATCTACCTGATTCCACTTGACTGCAAACATCGAAACCCGAAATTAAAGTCGGTATTTTCGGAAGCAAAATCGAAACTTCCTTTTCGCTGACTTTGTATCTTTCCCAATTAACCGGTGCGTCGTATTTTTCAGTTTGTGCAAAAGCGCAAACACTTGTAACAAATATAAGCAATAAAATAGAAATTTGTTTTGACATAAATTTTTCCTGCATATTTCTCCGAGTTTTATATTATTGTTAGTCAAAAGAGTTAAACAATATTTTCTAATCGTGCAACTCTTTTCGTCGCATTGTCTTCAAAGAAATGTTATCATTTTTTGGCAAATTTGTTATTTTACAGCAATAAATTCAGGAGATTTTTAAAGTGAAATTACGTTCAACCTTTTTCGGCAGTCTGCTCTTAACCATTCTACTTGTTTCCGGCGTTTTTGCCCAAAACGAAACCGCTTCTAAAATAAGCCCCAAAACTTCCAATGAAGTCAAAACAACAAAATCTATAAAGCCTGTAACGACGGAAAACATTGAAAAAGATGTCGCCGAAGCGTTGACGTTAATTGAAGATAATTACGTCGGCGGAAAAAAACTCGATTACAATGACCTTTTCAAAACCGCGATTGACAATATGCTTCACACGCTCGATCCGCACTCGAATTATTTTGACGCGAAAGAGTTTGAACAATTTCGTACCGATCAGAGTTCGCAGTATTTCGGCATTGGCGCGACCATCGGCGACTTGAGCGATAAAAATGAAAAAGTAATTGCGACGTATATCAAAGCGACATTTGAAGGTGCGCCTGCCAACCGCGCCGGACTTCGTTACGGCGACAAAATCGTCGAAGTCAACGGCGTTTCGATGATCGGCAAATCTTTTGTGGATGTTCGCAATTTTCTGCGCGGACCGCGCGGAACTTCTGCTAAACTTTTGGTTGAAAGATATGGCACTGGCAAACGCGAAGAAGTTGACATTATCCGTGATGCCGTTCCACAGCCTTCGATTTCAGAAGCCTATCTAATTCGTCCCGGTGTCGGTTATATCGCAATGCGCGGCGGTTTTAATCAAACGACTTACGCCGAATTTATTCAGGCAATGCAGCAATTAAAAGCACAGGGAATGAAACAACTCGTACTTGACTTGCGCGACAACGGCGGCGGTTTGGTCAGCCAGTCTTATCGCGTGGCAAACACATTTCTTTCCGCCGGACAAACAATTTTTACACAAAAAGGCAGAATTGACGGAACGGGCGATCCGTATCGCGCCGAAAATAAAAGCCCGGATGAAACGCCGCTGGTTGTTTTGGTAAACAGAAACACTGCTTCCGCGTCTGAAATTTTAGCGGGCGCACTCCAAGATCACGACCGCGCTTTGATTGTCGGTGAAAATACTTTCGGCAAAGGCTTGGTGCAAAACCCTTTTCCGTTGGAATACGGTTCGATGCTTTTATTGACGATTGCCAAATATGAAACGCCCGCCGGACGGCTGATCCAGCGCGATTATTCAGACGGAAATCTTTATAATTATTACACCAAAGGCGGCACTTTAAAAGACGAAACAAACCCGACTAAACCGATTGGCGCGGAAAGCAAAACCGATTCCGGCAGACCTGTTTACAGCGGCGGCGGCATTAATCCCGACGAAGTTTTGAAACCGCAGACAATTACTCTTGATAAAGCCAATTTTCAGGCGAAATTAAATGATCCGATTTTTGCATTCGTGCTTGATTTAACTTACGGAAAAAATTCGAGTTTCCCGAATTACAAAGTTGATCGTCCAATTTCGTTCGATTACGATTTGAAACAAACGGATTTCCCGATTACGGAAAGTTTGTATCAAAATTTCAAAAAATTTGCGACTGAAAAATACAATTTCACACCCGCGCAAATTGACCGCGAACGCGAATTCATCGAACGTATATTGAGAACCGAATTAGTTACCGCCGCTTACGGTTCGACGACTTCGTTCCGTGTCTTCAACAATTACGACACACAATTGCAAAAAGCCATCGAACTGCTTCCCGAAGCCAAACAACTCGCCATCGAAGGCGCAAAAGCCAACGCCAAAAAAGAAAGTTCAGTGTTGAATCGTTAAATTTTATGAAGCGGCATAGGTTTTTATGCCGCTTCATCTTGTTTACCAAAAATCTATTTTTTGTTCGATTTGTATAAAAATATTGACAGGTATCAAGTTTTGGACAATTATTAACAATACTGAAGTTATTATAAAATTCGGCATTTGTCGGTTTTATTTCAACAAGTTGTTTTGATACACCATTTATAATTCCGCATATTTTATTATGCGGAACTTAATTCGGTTGAATACAAAGTTCGGCGGCTACTCTGCTTCCATCAGGGCTATCACTTCCGGCGACAGATTGAATTTTTTGATTAGATATTCGATGACCAGAAGCGCATCGCCCGAAGTCCATATTTATTGCGTAACCGTCGTCATCATCTTGTTCGTGAGAGAAGTAATAAAACAGCATTGCATCATTATCCTTCTCGCATTGGTTTTGAAGTTTTTCAGTTTGTTTTTTCGCGTTTTCGTATTTCATAATTTTTGGGCGAGTATCATGGGATGCGCCGCCGAAGAAATCGCGTGAATGCAAAACAGCCGGGTTCTTAAATTGTAGCTTTTGGATGTCCCGCGCCCATTAGCTCAATCGCCGGGCGAGGAACGTGAAGTCCTGCAAAACCGGAATGTTGGTGACTAGATAATCTTGAAGCAATGGTACAGAAGACAAAACACGAAGCGGGTAAGTTTTCACGCTTCGTGTCTTGTTTTTGCGCGTCTTGCGGACAGTAATCAGTCCGCATTTATTGAATTCGTTTAGCGGTATTAGTAACGACGGATGGATCGGTGCCGATAAAGTAGAACTCTTTACCCCCCACTCCCTGTAAATCTGCCACGACGAGATTGAAGTGTAGCTGGAAGGGCGGACCAGGAATAGTAATGGTCATCGTCCCCGTGCAGTCGTCATTGACAGCGTAGGTGCCGGAATTAATATTCTGTTGAATCTGACCATTACTGCTGACTGTGACCTTATTGGAAAGATTACCCGCGCCGTCCATAGTCATAAGGCTGACGGTAGCGAA
>JBDTSO010000199.1:0-6213 GCA_039931085.1 Acidobacteriota bacterium
ATTGGGTAATGGGAATTATCAGCGGTCTGATTATCCAAACTTTTGTATCGTTCACATGCGTCGGCTATTTTTATATGACGCTTGTAAATAAAACAAAAGAAAAACTTATTTACGCTCAACGGGCAAAAGCCGAGATGGAATTAAAAACTCTTCAAAAAAATATCGAGCCGCATTTTTTGTTTAATAACCTAAATGTATTATCATCGCTGATTGAGAAAAATCCGACCGCCGCTAACGAATTTCTGGACAAATTGGCGCAGCTTTATCGTTACATTCTGCACACAAACAATGCGGAAATCGTTTCGATAAAAGAAGAATTGGAGTTTGCCGAAAATTATTTGTATCTGATAAAAAAGCGTTTCGGTGCGGCGTATAATTTCGACTGGCAAGTTCCGAATTCCGAAATAAACGGGCAGATGATTGTGCCGACCGCATTGCAAAGTCTGCTCGAAAATGTCATCAAACACAACGCCGGAAGCAGAGAAAAACCTTTGCAAATTCGCGTAAAATTAGACGAGAAAAGTTTGATTGTCGAAAATGAAATCCGCCCGAAATCACAGACAAATTTGCCGAGCGGAACGGGTTTACAAAATCTTCGCGCAAGATATGAATTACTGACCGAAAATCCGTTTGAAAGTGTAAAAAGCGAAGGTGTTTTTAAAGTTAGAATTCCTGTGTTGGAAATAAAAAAATGAGAGTTATTGTCATCGAAGACGAACCGCTTGCCGCCGAGAAATTATGCGATTTTATCGGGCGTTACGACGATTCGATTCTGGTTGCGGCAAAACTCGAAAGTGTTGAAGAAACCCGAAAATGGTTTCGCGCCAACAAGCCGCCGGATTTGATTTTTTCCGACATTGAACTGCTCGACGGCAATGTTTTCGAGTTTTTTGAAAATGAAGAATTAAACAATCCGACAATTTTCACCACCGCTTACGACCAATTTCTTCTGCGTGCTTTTGAACGCAACGGCATTGCTTACCTGCTTAAACCTTTCACTTACGAAAACTTTGTCGCGGCGATGCTGAAACTGGAAAAACTCAAGCAAAATTTTGTCGCGGCGCAAGCGGATTTGTGGCGCGAAATTCAAAAAAATCTCTCCGAACCGAAATATAAAGAAAGATTCGTCGTAAAATTGCGCGGCGGAATCCAATTTATCGAAACAGATCAAATCGCATATTTTCAAATACAAGACACGATTCTTTTCACTTTCGACGCGGCGGGAAATAAATTTCCGCTCAATGAAAATCTCAACCAGCTCGAACAAATTCTTGATCCGCAAATATTTTTTCGGGTAAATCGCAGCGAAATGGTCAATCTGAAATTTATCGAACGTCTCGAACCGTATTTTAATGATCGCTTGATGATTTGCTTGCGAAATTCAAAAATCAGACTCATTTCAAGCACGAACCGCACACCGAATCTGCGAAAATGGATTGAAGGTGAAATTTGAAATTATACAAATTCAGTTTTCGGCGAAAAACTTTATTTAAAGATATATTTTCATTATGCTGTTGAGATATTTTTTACGCTTTTCTAACCTATAAATTTACAAAATTATATTTAATCTTAAACGAGAGCGAATTTATCAGACTTTGAATAAACCCTGAGTATAAATTCTCAAAACCTTTGATAATTGGACATTATTGTATAATCTGATAAAATCACGTTTTGTCCAAACTGACAATCTCGTAGTAAAATAGAACAAATCTTCTAAATAAGTAGGAAAATACAGATGTTAAAGTTTTTTAAGCGAATGGAGAGAACGCGCAATGCCGTTCTTTTAGTTTTTTCGATATTGATGGTTGCAAGTTTAATCTTATTCTATGCGCCTACACCCAGCAATAATGATGCTGATTTGGTGCGCGACACAACAACGGTTGCTGATGTCGGCGGCGAAAAGGTAACGGTTGCCGAACTTGCAACCCAAAAAGAGAATATGTCCCAAGGCGGAAGGTCGCTTCCGGCAAAATTTCTTCTTGAAAATATGATTGCTCAGCGGATTATTCGTGGTCAGGCTTCCAAACTCGGTTTGCGGGCGACGGATGCGGAAGTTGCTGATTACATTCGCCGGCAAAATAAAGAGGATGCCGCCGGACAACCGTTTGATCAGGCGCGTTACGAACAAAATGTTACTCAACAATACGGAAGTGTCGCCAATTTTGAACAAAATGTCCGCGACCAAATCAGCGCGGGGAAAGTTCAATCATTTCTGACCTCGGGCGTAACGGTTTCGGAAGAAGAAATATTAAATGATTATAAACGCAAAAATACCAAGTTTGATTTAACTTATGTTCCAATCAGCACCGCTGATCTGGCGCAAACCATTAAACCGACCGACGAGGAACTGAACAGCTATTTCGAGAAAAATAAAGCAAATTACTACATCAGTGTTCCGCAAAAGAAAATTAGTTACATTTTCCTAAACACTTCTAAAATCGGCGAAAAAATTCCTGTTTCCGAAGAAGATCTAAAAGCAGAATACGAAAAAATTCCCGCTGAGAAAAAAATAGCTGGAATTCAGGGACAGCAAATCGTGCTGCGCGTTCCGAAACCTGAAGACGATTCAAAAGTTTTGACAAAAGCCAATGAGATATTGGCACAGGCGAAAAAAGATGGTGAAACAATTTCAGAAGAAGCCTTTGCCAATCTCGCCAAAGGACAATCTGAAGACCCGGCGACGGCTTATAACGGCGGGAAAATTCCCGGTTTAATCAAGGAAAATCCAAATAACCCGGAAGACCCGTATCAACGGCTTTTGAAAATGAAGCCGGGCGAAGTTACCGAACCGATTAGTTATAAAGACCGTTATTATATTTTGCGGCGCGGCGAAGACGTGCCGAAAACTTACGAACAGGCGAAAAAGGAAATCGAAGTAAGCCTTAGAAATCGCCGAGCTTACACCGTCGCCGCCGATCTCGCGCAAAAAATTGACGACCGCTTAAAAGAAATCAAAGACGTGCAGAAAGTAGCCGGAGAATTCGCCGCGCAAGCCAATATGAATGTCAAAGACATGGTGCGCGAAACGGGTTACGTCAAACCGGGCGATGATGTCGAAAACATCGGCAACTCGCCGCAGTTTGAAGAAGGAATCGTCGCGCTTGAAAATCCGGGCGATGTCGGCGACAAAATTCCGGTTCAAAACGGTTTTGCAATTCCGACGTTGGTTGACAAGAAAGAACCGCGCGATGCCGATTTTGCCGAAGTAAAAGATAAAGTCGCCGAAGTTTATAAAATGGAACAGGCAAAAGCGAAAGTTGACGGAATTGCCGGACAAATTGCCTCTGCCGCAGGTTCGGCAAACAATTTGAGTGCCGCCGCGCAAGCTGAAGGTTTGAAAGCGAAAGAAGCGAAAACTTTTATTTTGGGTTCGCCGCTCGGCGAAGGTCCGAGCGCGGCAACTTCCGAAGCGTTGGAAAATGCAATTTACAACTTGAAACAGGGTGAAGTTACCAAACCTGTAAAAATCGGCGATGATTGGTTTGTCGTCGGTGTGAACAGCCGCGAAGAAGCGAATATGGAAGATTTTTCCAAACAGCGCGACCAGCTAATCCAAAACAAACTGGCGGAAAAACGCGCTCAAGTTTTTCAGGATTATCTGGCGGCTCAAAAACGGGAAATGGAAGCTGATGGTAAAATTAAAATTTACCAGGATGCTTTGGCAAAAATTAAGGACGAGCCGGTTGCGCCCGGTCAAGGTCAAACACGACAGCTTAATTTTTAAGCGAAAGAAAATATTTAAAGTTAAAAAGGCGGACGTTTATTGCGTCCGCCTTTAAGTTTTAAATTAAGAGGTCTGTAAATTAAGTTTTCAAGTGTTTTGAGTTCACGCTTTAGCGTGTGTTTCCGCCAGCGAAGCGGGGCGGAAAGCAAACTGAAGTTTGAACTCAGAACATCTTAAAACTTAATTTACACACCAACTAATTATTTAGCGTGTAATTCAGCATAGTGAACGAAGAACCAATAAGTAATTCCAGCCCAAACCACTAAATTTATGAGCGAAGCGATCAAGCCAATCTTTTGTACTTTTTCGTCGGTTCCGCCACGATTTGTTTGCTTGCCATACATCAGCATCGCTACCAGAACGCCGGTTACAATCCATGCAAAAAGACGAATGCCGAGATCAAGCGGAACAGCTTCCGCAGGTACGTTCATTAAAAACGGCACTTGATATAAAGTCAGCAGAATCACCAATATCATCGCCACAATCGCCGCAATCGGCGGTTTGTTTCTCGAATCCGATTGATTTGCCACTTCGTCCGTAACTTGGCGAAGATTACTGTGCGAATAACTATACGCAAAATAAATAACCAAACCGATGGACATCCAGACAATTAGACGAATCCAGGTGTCGAGCGGCAAACTATTCATCAAATAAGCCGCTGAAACAACCGTCGCCATCGGAATAAACGGCACGAGCGGAACTTTGAACGGACGATTCAAATTCGGATTTGAAGAACGCAGAATGATAATTCCCGTTCCGACGATGACAAATGCGAACAGCGTTCCGATGCTGACGAGTTCGCCGAGCAGATTGATCGGCACAAAGCCGCCCAAAAGCGCGACAATCGCGCCGGTAATCATCGTCGTAACGTGCGGCGTTTGATATTTCGGGTGAATTTTCGCCGCCCATTTCGGCAATAAACCGTCCTTCGACATCGAATAGAAAACACGCGGCTGTCCCATCACCATCACAACCATTGTCGAACTCAGACCGAGAACCGCGCCGACCTTGATGATTGTCGGGAAAACCTGCAAAATCGTTCCCATCGTTGTGCCTTGCGCTTTTGCCAAAGCCGCGTCAACGGCGACGGCAATCGGTGCGGCGGCGTTGGTTAAGAGATGATAATCAACCAAGCCGACCATAATTCCCGAAACCAAAATATAGAGAAATGTGCAGATGACGAGCGAACCTAAAATGCCAATCGGCATATCGCGCTGCGGATTTCTGGCTTCCTGAGCGGCGGTTGAAACCGCGTCGAAACCGATATACGCGAAAAAGATGACTGCCGCGCCCGTGACAACGCCCGGAAAACCGAACGGCATAAATTCCGAACAGCCCGGACTTCCCGCCGCACAGCCGATTCCCAGATTACTCGGATTGACATAACCGATTCCGGCGACGATAAATAAAACGACGACCAAAACCTTAATAATTACGATAATCGAGTTAAAACTGGCGGATTCTTTAATTCCTTTAACAAGAAGTGCTGTTACTGCAATCGCAATTAAAAATGCGGGCAAGTTAAAAATACCGACGGCGGTCGAGCCGTCTTCCATCAGTATGGATTGTCCGGGCGGCGCGGCTAATGCTGCCGGAAAATTGATGCCGAGGTCTTTCAAAAGGCTGACAAGATAGCCCGACCAGCCGACGGCGACGGTTGCCGCGCCGAAAGCGTATTCTAAAATTAAATCCCAACCGATAATCCACGCGACAAATTCGCCGAGTGTGCCGTAGCCGTAAGCGTAAGCCGAACCGGAAATCGGAATAGTCGCCGCAAATTCCGAGTAACAGAGCGCGGCGAACATACTGACGATTCCGGCGATAATCATCGAGATAATAACGGCGGGACCGGCGTGTTTGCCGGCGGCTTGTCCGGTTAGAACAAAAATTCCCGTGCCGATAATCGCACCCACGCCGAGCATCGTTAAATCCAACGCGCTCAGCGTTTTCTTTAGCGTATGCTCGCCGGTTTCAGATGCTTCGGCGATAATTTTTTCAATTGATTTTGTCGCAAATAGAGACATAGTTTCCTCCTAAATTCTTAAGTCAAATATGATTGCCAAAATTTTCCACGCTCTCTGACGGTCGCCTCAGGCAGAAACCCGCGCGTCAGCAAGGGTGCAGATCTGTTTCGGGCAGAAGCGTCAGAAAGGAGCAGATTTTGCACACTTCCTAACGGTCGTATTTCTGCCCTTGAAAATTTTTCCAAATAAAATAAACCGGAACGCCCGAAAGCACGATTGCCAGACCGGGCAAAGACGTTTGCGGTTTGTAAAATAAAAGAACTAAAGAAATTACGGTGGCGGCGGCAATATAAATTGCCGGAACGAGCGGATAGCCGAAGGCTTTATACGGACGTTCCGCATCCGGGCGTGTGCGCCGCAAAATGAATAAACCGATGATAGTTAAAATATAAAAAATTAAAACGGCAAAAACAACATAATCGAGCAGCATTCCGTAAAGATTGCCGTAATCTTCCGCGCCGTCCG
>JBDTSO010000200.1:0-6161 GCA_039931085.1 Acidobacteriota bacterium
CCTTTACCAAAACAAAAATTCGTAATAAAGTTAGCATATTCAAAAATTTTCAAATCCTGCAAAGTAAAAATATGACAGCAGTAAAAACGGTTTCTGAAACCAATATTTCAGGCTTGCCGCTCATTCATCGCGGCAAAGTTCGTGATGTCTATGGTTTTGAAGATGATAAGTTGCTGCTTGTGGCAACGGATCGAATCTCAGCTTTTGATTGTGTAATGCCGACTCCGATTCCATATAAAGGAACGGTTTTAACACAGCTTTCAAAATTCTGGTTTGAATATTTGCGTGAAGTTACAAAAAACCATCTGATAATTGCCGATTTTGAAAATATGCCTGAAATTATCCGGCAAAATGAAGAATTACGCGGACGTTCTATGCTGGTAAAAAAAACGAAGGTATTTCCCGTCGAATGCGTCGTGCGCGGATATTTAGAAGGTTCGGGTTGGAAGGATTACCGGGCGACCGGCAAAGTTTGCGGACACGATTTGCCAAAGAATTTAAGACACTGCGATAAACTTCCCGCGCCGATTTTTACACCTGCGACAAAAGCGGAGACAGGACACGACGAAAATATAAATGAGCGGAAATTTGCCCAAATCATCGGTGCGAAAAATGCGGAAAAATTGAAATCACTTTCACTTGAAATTTATCAAAAAGCGAATGAGTATGCTTTGACTCGCGGAATTATCATCGCCGATACAAAATTTGAATTCGGCTTGGATGAAAATAATGAAGTATTATTGATAGACGAAGTTTTAACGCCCGATTCATCGCGTTTTTGGTCAGCTGAAACTTATGCGCCCGGCAAATCGCAAGCGTCTTTCGATAAACAGTTCGTCCGTGATTATCTGGAAACTTTGATCTGGAACAAACAGCCGCCCGCGCCCGCTTTGCCGAACGAAATTATCGAAGCAACCACTGCCCGTTATTTAGAGGCTTATAATATTTTAACAGGAAAAAAACTTTAACAAATACAAAAAAAGCGTTTTATGCAAATGCGTGAGCAAATGGAAAATTTGATTGAAGAAATGCTTGACGGGCAAATTTTGCTTAACGAGGCGATGGCGGAATTTGAAAAAGTTTATATTCAAAACGCTCTGAAACGTTGCGACAATCATTTGCTCAAAACTTCTGAAACTTTGGGAATTCACCGCAACACGCTTTCCAAACGGGTCGCGACATATCAAAAACCGACCAAAACGCCGAAACGTCTGATTGCGCGCCGTTCACGCTAAAACTTTAATCTCATCACCGATTTTTAATGTTTTGCCAAAGTTTTCGGCAATCAAATTTTGCCCGAAAAGAACACTGTTTTTGTTTAATCCCAAAGAGCTGAAATTGTTTGGAAAAACATCTTTCGCCAACCGATAATCTGCCAGAGTTTTCAAAGGTTCTTTTCCGGTAAAAAAGCCTTCGGCTTGGTCAACCGTCGTTATTACACAACGCGCACAAGGTTTTGTTGTGCGAAAAATCGTGCCGCCAATGGTTAGTTTTTTCCAATTGTCCTCGGCAAACGGCGCGGAGTTTTTAACGACAAAATTCGGACGAAAACGATTCATCGGAATTGAATTATCAAGTTTTTCGTTCAAATTATTGAGCGAATTTTCACCGATGACAAGAAACGGGTAACCGTCGGCAAAACTAACGATGTCGTTATTTTTATTAAACAGCGGATTAATGGCGCGTTCCGTTTCGTCGGGCATATAAACGAGGCGGCAATTCGTTTGCAAAACCGCGCTGAACCAATCGCCAAAAGATTTCTCCATCGAAATCGCTTCACAAATACTTTGCCAAATACGCACTTCGATTTTTTTATCGTCGTGCGGTTTATACGGAATAAGCAAATTTTCAAAATGTTCAGCCGAAGCCGACAAGCTATTTTCCGTTAATTTAAGCGAAATTGTCGCCATTTTCGGTAATTCGCGCTGTGTTAAAAATTGGTTGTTCTCATCCACGAGCATCCAGCGGCGGTCAAACTGCAAGCCGCGTTTTTCGACGACGGATTCTTCGAGCGCGATTCCGCCTAAAGACTTGATTGGATAAATATTTATTTCCGACAGTTTCATAATCTTTCTTTGATTAGTTTTGAATAATTAAGTTAAACTTGATTATATGTCAAATTCCGCGCTTGCCGAAATCTATTTTATTACCGCGATGATGATTTTGATTCTTGTCATCTGTGGCGTGGCGGTTTATTTTTTCTTCAGAACTTATAAAAAGGAAATGAGGCAAAGGGAAAAACGCGAAAAAGATAAACAAATCAGAAGGAAGGAATCCGAAATTAAAAATTAAAATGCGGCATCCGAAAATATTAAACAAAGAAAATACGGCGTTGGTTGTCGTTGATGTGCAGGAAGCGTTTCGTTTTCCGATCAATGATTTCGCCCAAATTGCTTCGCGCATTTCGGTTGTTGTGCGCGGATTTCAGATTTTGAATTTGCCGATAATGATTACTGAACAATATCCGAAAGGTTTAGGCAGAACGGCGGAAGAAATTCTTTTTTCGCTGCCGCCGGAGTTTGAATTCGTCGAAAAAACAGCGTTCAGTTCGTGCGGCGCGTCTTCATTTATGGAAAAACTGCGCGAAACCGGCGCGAGCCAAATCGTGCTGTGCGGACTTGAAACGCATATTTGCGTCAACCAAACCGCGCACGATTTACTGAGCGAAAATTACCAAGTTCATATTTTAGAAGATTGCGTCGGTTCTCGTTTCAGCCGCGATAAGGAAACTGCGCTTCGCAAAATGGAAATGAACGGCGTTGTTCCGTCGTGCGTTGAAATGGCACTTTTTGAAGCAATGCGCGATTCACAACACGAACAATTTAAGGAAATCCAAAATTTGGTCAAATAATACAAATTTTGAATTCTCTAACATAAAGTTTCTGCTAAAGAATTGAAATTTTCAATTTAAATTCACCGCGCCACGAATCGGCTTTTTTGCATTCCGTAACCGTTATTTGATAATCTCCGGCGACGGTTGGTTTAATTTCTTTACGATTATTGCACGAAGCGTCCGAGTCGCCGACGTATTTGCCCGCCGGATCAGAAATTGCAACCGTAATATATTCCGAAGAATTTTTATCTTTGATCTGTTCGGTGCGAAGAGTCTGATCTTCTTTGACATTGATTAAAAAACTTTTTGAATCGTTAAAATCGTTCAAATCTCCGGTAACGACTTTTGATGTCGCGCCCGTTTCAAATTCAACTTTTTCGGCGGAATTTTTCGGCGAAGTTTCAGTTGATTTCCCAAACGGAAGCGGCGGCGGTTCTTCGCCTTCGGGCGGAAATTCGCGGTTCATACTTTTGTAGATGCTGAGAATTACATCTCTTCCGCTTTTGGCTTCCTCGTTAGCCGCATCATATTTCAAAGCCCGCCGGAAATCGCCGAGCGCGGAAGCGTATTGACGCGCTTCGGTCAGCGCGACGGCGCGCGCGGTGTAGGCTTCAGATAAATTCTTTTTTGCCGCTTCATCTTTTGGTTTGGATTTAAAATCTTTTTCGGCTTTTTCAACTTTTGCGTTGTATTCCTTAACATCAATCGGAGTTCCGCTTTGCGTCCACATTGTTTTAGTTTCGGATTTCGGCACAATCTGCGTATTTTGCGCGGTATTGTCCACAGTTTCCGAGTGACTTGAAATAATCTGTGAATCGCTTGAATTATTTATCGAAATATTCGTATTTGTGGTTTCCGCCGTGTTTCCGCAGGCAATCGAGAATAAAGTTAAAACAGTTAAAATTACTAATTTTTTCATATTATTTGTTATCAATATAGGGGCGAGCCTGAAGTAAATAAACTCTGCCGTTCATAATGCCCCATTCAATATCCTGTTCTTTTTTGCCGCCGAAAGATTGTTTGACGGTCGAAGCGATTTTAACCAATTCGCGGATGTTTTTGTCGGTCAAAACGCGGCGATTAAATTTTTCGTCCGATTCAACGAGATCGCCGTTATCGCCGAATTTTAAAACGCTTTCCTGCTGCGAAAGCGTTAAAACCTGCACAGCATTCGATTTCGGATTAAAAAGTACTTGTTCGGGAATAAATTTATTAGCGGTAATCGGATCGTTGTGTCCCCAAACCGCACTGATATAAACCGCGCCTTTATTGTCGCGGTCAAACGGATCGGTCGAGAACATCACGCCGCCGCTATCCATATTAACGCCGACTTGAATTAACGCCGACATATAAACCGTGTCTTGATTGACATAATTGCGAACTCTGGCTTCGTAAGCATCGAAGTTCCACAGCGAAGCCCAGACGAATTTAACGGCTTCGATAATAGCTTGATCTGTTTTGACGTTTTTTACTGTGTCGTAAAGTCCCGCGCCCGAAAAATTCGGCAAATCTTCGGAGTTTGACGAGCTGCGAACAAAAACAGCTCGTCCGCCGAGTTCGGTTTTCCATTTTTCTATTATTTCCGCTTTTAAGTTTTCATCAAATTCGCCATTTTTCAGCATTTCACGGAACTCTTCCAACTTCTGCCGGCGAATGCGCGGATTGTGAACAAAATCATTATTGTCCATCAAATCACTGATAATTTTATCAAATCGGTTGTCCGTCATAAACTTTTCATACCAGTAAAAAGGCACGGTAAAACCGGCGGGAACAATCGTGTTCGGAATTTTGGCGTGAATCATTTCACCTAAATTCGCCGATTTTGAGCCGTAAATAAGGCTGTCCTTTTTCCGCATTTCCTGAAGCGAAGCGAGTTTTTTGACTTCCAGATTCGACGGCGCGACGGATTCTTCCGGCGAAGGATTTTTTTTCAAATCATCAAGACTCGCCGGAACGATCTTTCTGTCAGTCAAATCAGCGGTAAATCTAACCCAGCGATTGTCATATTCTTTCAATAATTTGTCGGCATCTTTGATATAGACATTAGGAATTCCCCAACCTTTCGCCAAAATATTGACGTGCGACAGCGGCGTTGAAGATTCGGCGACGATAATTCCGCGCACGGGCGGCAAACTCATCGGCAATTCTTTAAGAACCAAAATTTCGTTATCGCCGATTTCCACCGTGTCGTCGAGCTTTTCGACAATGTGAATGCGCCCGACGGCTTCGCCCGTGTTGAGCGCGAGATATTCTTGATTTTTTTGAATTTCATCCGCCGAAATGCGATTTATGCCGAGATTGTCGGAATGTTCTTCCTGCAAAATCGAATTCGGTTTAAAGGCAACCGGTTCGAAAAAAGTTTTGTTGATCATGTCGTAAGCGAGTTTTATCAAATCCGCATTTGCCAAATCACCTTCATAAAGTTCAAACGTATATTTCCCGACCGGAGTTTGATAGGCGACTGTGCCGACGATAAAGCGTCTGTCCTGCCGAATATAAATCGGCTCGTAAACATTTTCGCCGCGGGCGACCAAATAGTTTGCCAAAAGAAAATCTTTGTGAAACCGAAATTTTTGCGAATTAACGTAATAAATTTTATTTTTGCTTTTGCGGTCAATAATAAACATCGCGTGCGGCAGCGCATACGGCGTTCCCTGATGATAAACCCGCGCCATCGAATCAAAATCTTCCTGAGTTTTTATGACATTTAATGAGCGTTTGAGCGAATCCGGCTTTTTGTCCATCGCACCTTTCGGTTCGTGCATCGCCGAAGGTTTGCGCGACATCTGAGCATTGATAGACAACGGCAAACAACAGGCTGTAATTAACAAAAGAATCACCAAACAATTTTCGATTCGTAATTCGTAATTCGTAAATTTCATATTCAGGTTTTCAGACGTTTAATGGGCGTTTTAAGATGCAGACTTTTTATCTTTTCTTTTTATCTT
Organism: Acidobacteriota bacterium; assembly: GCA_039931085.1. Classification (GTDB taxonomy): domain Bacteria; phylum Acidobacteriota; class Blastocatellia; order Pyrinomonadales; family Pyrinomonadaceae. Next base: position 5,782 of record JBDTSO010000200.1, read on the forward strand.
TTATCGTTTCCAAATGATTCAAAAATTATTGTTTTTAATATTTTTCCATATCTTGTTTCGTCAACCATTTTACGTTATTTCACGCGAAAATTCACATTTTTTTAAAACAGATTCAACCGCATCACAGGCGATTTTTGTTCCGTGTTCGGCTCTGACAACTTTGCCCGCTTCAATCGCGTTTGTCTTGTAAGTCGAATCTTTTAATAATTCGCTCAATTGTTTAGCGGCATTTTCGGCAGTATATTTATCACGAGAAATCACACGCCCGACACCGATTCTTTCGCATCGCGCCGCATTATCCGGTTGATCGTGCGAATACGGCATTATCAAATGCGGAACTCCGGCGCGAAGAACTTGCGCGGTCGTGCCGATTCCGCCTT
>JBDTSO010000201.1:0-6115 GCA_039931085.1 Acidobacteriota bacterium
ACAACATAATCGAGCAGCATTCCGTAAAGATTGCCGTAATCTTCCGCGCCGTCCGGCAAAAAGTTTCCCGAACGAGTGCGCGGCAAGACCAAAAGACAAGCCCAAACGCACTGCAAAATCAAAGCAAACGCCGGAACGTGATTTTTATTGAGTTTCGCGGTTGATTTGAAAAACAAATTGTCCTTCGCCATCGCATAATAAACTCTTGCGCCCGCCAAAACCAGTCCGTTATTACAGCCGAAAGTCGAAACGATAATGGCAACCGCCATCACCGCCGCACCGCCGCCGCCGAAAATCACTTCGAGCGCGGCTGTTCCGACGCGATCTTCCGGCGCGTTTTGAATCTGCGTCAGCGAAAGAACCGATAAATACGCAATATTCGCCAGAAAATAAAGCGTAATTACCAAACCCGTTCCCATCGCCAGCGACAGCGGAATATTTTTTTGCGGTTCTTTGACTTCGCCCGCCGTAAAAGTGATATTGTTCCAAGCGTCCGACGAAAAAAGCGAACCGACCTGCGCGACACAAAAGACGACGATGAGCGCGAAAAATCCGCTGTTGACGGAAACTTCAGGCAGAAATGCAAAATCGGGTTTGATAATCGCGGCGTTCTGCGCGGTAAAAAGATTTGCAAAATTATTTGAAAATGCGTCCGTCATTGCTCCGCCGACAAAAATGCCTAAAACGATTAAAGCCAGCAAAGACAAAGTTTTCGCCGATGTAAAGACATTTTGAATCAACTTGCCGAGTTTCAAACCCTGCATATTGATTATTGTCAAAAAAATTACCAATAAAACGCCGACAAACTGCTGAATGGAAAGCGAAACGGCGTAACCGGAAGTCAAATTTATTGGCGGAATAATCCACGAAGTTGGCGAAATCGCTGGAAACAAAACGCCCAAAAATCTGGCAAAAGCGACGGCGACGGCGGCGATTGTTCCGGTTTGAATCACCAAAAACAGCGTCCAGCCGTAAAGAAATCCGAACATCGGCGAATAACTTTCGCGCAGATAAACGTATTGTCCGCCCGCTTTCGGCATCATCGCGGCAAGTTCGCCGTAAGAAAGTGCGGCAAAAATCGTCAAAACGCCTGTAATAATCCACGTTAAAAGCAAGCCGCCAGCCGAACCCGTCTGCCGCGCGATGTCCGCCGAAACAATAAAAATTCCCGAACCGATCATCGAACCGGCAACAATCATCGTCGAATCGAGCAGTCCGAGACCGCGAACGAAACCTTCGTTTGTTACTTTTTCGTTGACGGATGCTTCTGTTGCCATAGATTTTTTCGTATGAAAATAAATCTTTTAATTTCTTGTTGAACCAAGTTTCGGCACAATAATTTTTTTTTACAATAATTCGTTGGCGAGATGGACGATTGAGATATTATACTTTTAATTGCCAAACTGTCGAATGATTTTTAACTTTTTTTTAACAATGCGGCGAAAAAAACTTTCAGGCGGAAACCCGCGCATTAGCAAGGATGCAGATTTTACACGCTTCCTAACGGGCGCGTTTCCGCCTTTGGAATAATATGAACAAACAACAACCCGACTTCGGTGATATGCCAAAAGAAGATTTTCGCCGCCACGGACACGAACTTATTGATTGGATTGCCGATTATTTTGAAAATATCGAACAATTTCCCGTGCTTTCACAAATCGAGCCGAATTGGTTAAAAGATAATTTGCCGAAATCCGCGCCCGAAACCGGTGAGGATTTTGCGGAAGTTATCAAAGATATTGACAAATTGATTTTGCCCGCCGTAACGCATTGGAATCATCCGAATTTTCACGGACTTTTTTCAACTTCGACAAGTTCCGTCGGCATTTTCGGCGAACTTTTAAGCGCGGCGTTCGATATGAAAGCGATGCTCTGGCGCACGTCGCCCGCTTCTACCGAACTCGAAGAAGTCGTCCTTGATTGGCTGCGGCAAATGATGGGTTTGGATTCCGGTTTAAAAGGAATTATTTACGACACGGCTTCGGTTTCGACGCTCCACGCGATTGCGGCGGCGCGTGAAGGCTTGGATTTGAAAATCCGCGAACTTGGTATGAGCGGACGCGCCGATCTTCCGCTTCTGCGCGTTTACACTTCCGAACAAGCGCATTCGTCGGTCGAAAAAGCCGTGATTCTTCTGGGTTTGGGACAAAGATCACTTGTTAAAATTGCAGTTGACGACAAATTCCGAATGCGTCCCGACAAATTGCGCGAAGCAATTGAAGCCGACAAACAAAATGGATATTTGCCGTTTTGCGTCGTCGCCACCGTCGGCACGACTTCGACGACGAGCATTGATCCGGTTTCTGACATCGTTTCCGTCTGCGAAGAACACACGCTGTGGTTGCACGTTGACGCGGCATATGCCGGGAGCGGCGCGATTGTTCCTGAATTGCAAAATTGCTTAAAAGGCTGCGAACGCGCCGATTCTTTGGTTACGAATCCGCACAAATGGCTGTTCACGCCGTTTGATTTGTCGGTTTTGTATTGTCGTCATTTGGATTTATTGAAACGCGCTTTCACACTTGTTCCCGAATATTTGAAAACAAACGAAACTGTTACGAATCAAATGGATTACGGAATCCAACTCGGACGCAGGTTTCGTTCGCTGAAACTTTGGTTCATAATGCGTTATTTCGGTCAGCAAGGTATGATTGAAAGAATCCGCGAACATTGCCGTCTGGCAAAAATATTTGCGTCCTGGATTGAAGAATCGGAAGATTGGGAAATTCTCGCACCTATTCCGTTTGCTTTGGTTTGCTTTCGCGCACATCCGAAAAACGTCGAAAATCTGGATGATTTGAACGAAAATCTGATGAATTCGATAAACGAAAGCGGCAAAGCGTATATTTCGCACACAAAATTGAACGGGAAATTTACTTTGCGCGTTTCGATTGGAAATATTCGCGTTGAAGAACGGCACATTGAAAAACTTTGGGAGTTGTTGAATGAGAAACTGGGAGAAGTTTCCCGCAAAGGCGCAAATTTTGCTAAGAATTAGGAAAGATTAAATAAATCTTCTTTATGTTTCCTTTTCGCCTTTGCGGGAAACTTATCTTAAAATGAAATACATCAAAGAATCAGTTATCAAAGCCGCGCCCGAAATAGTTTTCGCCTTTCACGAATTGTCCGACGCTTTTGAGCGGTTGATTCCGCCGTGGGAAAATGCGAAAGTTATTCAAAAAGCCGACATTTCCAAAATCGGTTCACGCGCGATTATTGAAATGAAAATGCTCGGAATTTTTCCCGTCAAATGGGTTGCCGAACACACGCGCTACGAACCGCCGCGTTTGTTTGAAGACGTGCAGATTTCCGGTCCGTTTCATTCGTGGCGGCACGATCACATTATCGAACCGCACGAAGACGGCGCGATTTTGCGCGACGAAGTGCATTACGAACCGCCGTTTTGGATTTTCGGACGAATCGCCGCGCCGTTTGCAATTGTGCCGAAACTTGAGAAAATGTTTGCATACCGACACGAAGTTACGCGAAAATGGTGCGAGGCGGAAAAAGTAAAAAGTAAAAAGTTATGAGTATTTAGTTTTAATTAATAAACACTTGTTTGGATGTCGTAAATTTTTACTTTTGCCTTTTTACTTTTTATTTAAATATTATGTTGACACACATTGTTTGTTGGAAATATAAAGCTGAAACGACGCAAAAACAGCGCGAAGAACACATTGCGAAACTAAAAAATCTGCCAAATGTGATTCCGAATATCGAAAGTTTCAGTGTCGGTTTTGACGTTTTGCATCTTGATCGTTCCTTTGATTTGGGATTGGTCGCCGTTTATCTGGACCGCGACGCACTTAATTTTTATACGGAACACGAAACTCACCAAGAAGCTGCGAAAATGGGCAAAGAAATTGCCGAAAAGGTCGTTTCTGTTGACTTTTTCAGTTAACAGTCAACAGTTATAAATTTCGATAACTGATAACTGAAATATGAAACTTTGGAAGAAAATAATTTTAATCCTGCTTGGCATTTTGCTTTCGGCACAAATTCCTTTTATTTATCACCATTATCAAATAGGTCAGCTCGCTGATAAAATTTCATCGCTTAAAACACAGCGGACGGAAAGCGAAAATCAAAATTTCAATGATTACAAAGGTATTATTCACGTTCACACATCATTAGGCGGACACAGCACGGGCAGTTTTGACGAACTTATTGACGGAGCGCAAAAAAACAATCTCGATTTTGTCGTGATGACCGAACATACTTCGGAACTTTACGATACTTCGGCGCAAACTTTACAAGGCATTCACGGCGGAGTTTTGTTTGTGGGCGGTCAGGAAGTAAATACGGCAACCGACAGATTTTTGCTGTTGCCCGGAAGTTCCGAAGCCGTCCAAGCCAACCATCTGCAAACAAATGAATTTCTGCAAAAAAATCACGCGCTGAACAAAATCGCGCTTATAACTTATCCTGAAAAATTCCAAACGTGGAACTCAGATTTCGACGGTATCGAGATTTTCAGTCTGCACACCAACGCCAAAAAAATGAATCCGTTTTCGGCGATTTTAGATACTATTTGGTCTTATTACAGTTATCCCGAACTCATTTTAGCCGATTATTTCAAGCGTCCTGACGAGAATCTGCAAAAATTTGACGAAATCACAAAGCAGCGCAAAACGACACTTTTCGCCGGAAGCGACGCGCATTCAAACATCGGCTTTCATCTTTTCGGCAGCGACACGGGCGGAAAATTCATAAACCTGAAAATTGATCATTACGAAACAATTTTTCATCTTGTGAGAACTCACATTTTACTCGAAAAAGACAAACAATTAAGTCAGGAAAACCTGCTCGCCGCACTCAAAAGCGGTCATACATTTATCGGTTTTGATGTTTTAAGCGACACGCGCGGCTTTTCGTTTTCAGCGGAAAACGGCACGGACAATAAAATTCAGGGCGATGAAATTTCTTTATTTCAAGGCGTAAATTTGAAAGCCGCCGCGCCGCAAAATGCGCGGTTTATCATTTTCAGAAACGGCGAAAAAGTTGCCGAAACCGCTGAAACTACCAAGGTTAGTTTTCAGGCAAAAGAAAAAGGAACTTATCGTGTCGAAGTTTATCTCGACGCGCTCGGCACACCGTTCGATAAAACGCCATGGATAATTTCAAACCCGATATATATCAGATAAGTTTTCAAATTTTATTTATAAATTTTCGTTGAAAAATGCGATGACCTTCGCCCAAGCGTCTTTTGCCGCTTCTTCATCGTAAACTTCCGGTCGCGTATCATTAAAAAATGCGTGATCGGCTTCGTATTTGACCGATTCGATCGGCAGCATATCTCTTTCGGCAATCTTTTCCATTCCGCCGACTTTCCCCGGATTTATCCATTCGTCTTTAGTGCCGGAGATGAATAAAACCGGACCTTTCAAATTTTTCAAAGTGTCTTCGTCTGGAATGTCGCCGTAAAAAACCGCCGCCGCCTTTATACCTTCTTCCAAATGACAAATTCCCTGAAACGCAAAAGTTCCGCCCATACAATAGCCGGTAATGCCGAAATTCTCGATTTCGTGTTTTTCCCGCACCTTCGCAATCGCGTTTTTAATTGCGTCCAAACCATCTTCAGTTTTCAGATTATTCATCAATTGCGCCGCTTCTTCCTTATCCTTTGTAATCTTTCCTCGATAAAGATCGGGCGCGACGCAAATAAAACCTTCGTCGGCATAACGTCCGGCAATATCCTTAATATGATCGGCTAAACCCCAATATTCGTGAATCAAAACAACGGCTTTTGTATCTTCGCCGACTTCATCGGGCATCGTCAGATAAGCACTGCTCGCACCGCCCGCAGTATCAAATTTTATCGTTTCCGTTTTCATAAATTCGTAAAATCCTCCAAAAATAAATTTGTATCAGTTAAAGATAATATCTTTGTCGGCAGACAATAGTAAAGAGCGAATGTTTTATTGTTTTTTCAAATTTTCCGACATTATTATTCAACTGCGGCTTGACGCTGGCGGGTAATTTGTTTAATTATAGTTCTTTGCCGATTTTGTATTAACGGCAAAACATCAGGCAGAATCGGGGTCGTAGCTCAGCTGGGAGAGCGCATGACTGGCAGTCATGAGGTCAGGGGTTCGATCCCCCTCGACTCCACCAA
>JBDTSO010000202.1:0-6098 GCA_039931085.1 Acidobacteriota bacterium
GTAGCAATTATTCGCACCGGCTCGGGCATCGGTGCGCTCCAACAATTTACTTCCGACAAACGCCAACTGCTCGCCGCGATTGAAAAGGTTCAGTGGAATCCGCGGGGCGCGGGAAGAATCAGCGCGTTTGACCAAATTACTCCCGATGTTATAGAAACTATTGAGGAAAATAAAAATCTGGGAGATGTTCATAAAGAGGCTGATTTGGACACTTTTCGGGCGAGTGTTTTTGCGACGGGAACGCTCGGCGCGGTCAACTATGTTATCAAAGGAATGAAGGAATTGCCGGGACGCAAATCCATTATGCTTCTTTCCGACGGTTTCCAGCTTTTTGAAAAAAACGGCGGCGGTTTGGTTGATTCGTCGAGAGTTTTAAGAAGTTTGGAAAATCTGATTGACGCGGCAAACCGCGCTTCGGTGGTTATTTACACAATGGACGCGCGAGGTCTGCAAGTAACGGGCATAACGGCGGCGGATGATGTCGGCAGCCGCACCGTCGGCGGTAAGCCTATTACTACCGATAAAGTCGAATCGGCGGTTTCGGATCGGCGCACTGAATTATTTGATTCGCAGGACGGTTTAGTCGCTCTGGCGCGTGAAACGGGCGGTTTTCCGATTCTCAACGACAATGATTTAGCGGGCGGCATTCGCAAAGTCCTCGATGATCAGAGCTATTATTTGATCGGCTACGAACCGAATGCCGAAACTTTCGATCCGAAAACGCGGCGTTTTAATAAAATAGAAATCAAAGTTAATCGAAAAGACACCAATGTTCGCTATCGAAGCGGATTTTTCGGCGTAACCGACGAGCAAGTCCAAAAACCCGTCAACCAAACCGCCGAACAGCAGATTTTGACGGCGTTGACTTCGCCTTTCGCTGTCAACGACATCAATTTAAGATTAAACACGATTTTCAAAAGCGACGCGAAAAAAGCCGCATCAATCAGCGCGTTTGTCTATGTCAACGCCAAAGATTTGCAGTTTTCCGATGAACCGAACGGCAGAAAAAAAGTGATCTTCGACGTTCTGGCAATAAGTTTCGGCAGCGACGGTGCGCCGGTTGACCAACTCAGCAAAACTTACACGGTGATTTTGTCGGATGAAAAATATCAGAAAATTATCAAAGAAGGTTTGGTTTATTATTTTACTTTTCCGATCAAAAAAAACGGCGCGTATCAGATGCGGATCGCGCTGCGGGATCATTTGAGCGGAAAAGTCGGTTCAGCCAGCCAGTTTATCGAAGTGCCGAATTTGAAAAAAGATCGTCTGACGCTTTCCGGCATCGCTCTGGAAAATATGACGCTCGCCCAATGGAATAAAGAAGCAAATCAAACTGCGGCTGATGCCGCGAAAAATCCGACTGAAACAAATCCGCTGCTGGATACTTCGTTAAGAGAATTCAAACGCGGCACGATTTTGCGCTACGGTTATGAAATTTACAACGCTGCGCAACCGCCGCAACTGCAAACGCAGACCAGACTTTTCCGCGACGGCAAACTTATTTTTGAAGGCAAACAAATTCCCGTTAATTTAGCCGGACAAACCGATTTGCAGATAATAAAAACTTTCGGAGCAATAAATCTCGGAACGGAAATGCAAACCGGCGATTATGTTTTGCAGGTCATCACAACCGATAATTCAGCAAAAGAGAAAAATAAAATCGCAGCTCAATTTGTGCAGTTCGAGATTGTTCCGTAAACTCGAAACTTTTCAAAATGAATTTACGCATCACGGAAATTTTTCTCTCGATTCAAGGCGAATCATCGCACGCCGGACGACCTTGCGCGTTCGTGCGCTTGACCGGCTGCCCGATGCGATGCGTTTGGTGCGACAGCGAATACACTTTTACAGGCGGCGAAAAATTCACGTTTGAAGATATTTTTGCAAAACTGGAAGATTTCGGCTGCAATTTGGTAGAAGTTACGGGTGGCGATCCGCTCGCGCAGAAAAATGTTTATCCGTTTATTACTGAGCTTTGCGATAAAAGTTACGAAGTTCTAATCGAAACCGGCGGGTTTTTCTCGATTGAAAAAGTTGACGAACGCGCCAAAATTATTTTGGATGTCAAATGTCCGGCTTCGGGCGAATCCGAGAGAAACCACTGGACAAATTTGGAAAGATTGCGAAAAGATAAAGACGAAGTGAAATTTGTCATTGCGAACTTGGAAGATTGGGAATTTGCGAAAGAAATTATTGCAAAATACGATTTGGAAAACCGCGCGAGGGAGATTTTAATTTCGCCGATTTTCGGTATTGAAAATTTACAGGAAATTGCCGAAACTGTTTCACGAAGCGGTTTGAAAGTTCGTCTTAATTTACAATTACACAAGTATATTTGGGGCGCAGATGTTCACGGAGTTTAGGACATTAGCCACAGATAAACACAGATTTAAGAAGATAAAAACTTTGATAAAGCATCTGTGAAAATCCGAAACATCCGTGTTTATCTGTGGTTAAAAACTTTTAGATAAATGAAAAACACAGTGATAGTTTTAGTTTCCGGCGGAATGGATTCGTGCGTAACCGCCGCGATTGCGCGTCAAGAAACGGACGAAATCGCGTTTCTACATATTTCTTACGGACAATTGACGGAAAAACGCGAACGGCAGTCGTTTAACGACATCGCTGATTTTTACGAAGTTGAAAAAAGGTTTGATGTTTCGATTGAGTATTTGGCGAAAATCGGCGGCTCATCTTTGACCGATAAAAATATCGAAGTTTCGGAAGCGAACTTAGAAAGCAAAGAAATTCCGACGAGTTATGTGCCGTTTCGCAACGCGAATATGCTGGCGATTGCGACGAGTTGGGCGGAAGTGCTTGAGGCAAATTCGATTTATATCGGCGCAGTTGCCGAAGATTCATCAGGTTATCCCGATTGCCGACCGGAATTTTACGCGGCGTTTGAAAAAACAATCGAAGCCGGAACGAAACCCGAAACAAATATCAAAATAAAAACGCCGATTATCGAATTATCAAAAGCGGAAATCGTCAAAAAGGGAATTGAATTAAACGCCCCGCTGCATCTTTCGTGGTCGTGTTATCGAAACGAAAATTTGGCTTGCGGAACGTGCGATTCGTGCGCTCTGCGTCTGCGCGGATTTTCCCGCGTGGGTGAAGTTGATCCGATTCCTTATTTCGGGTAATCCAAATTCAAATTGACCGTTTCTTTCGCCGTAACCGTAATTTTCGGCGCATTTTTGACGAGATTATCAAACCATTCTTTATAGTCACTCTCCGATTTCGGGCGATTTGTGTCCGTGCCGACGATGGTGTAATACTCACCGGGCGCGGAATTTAATTCAAACTCGCCGTTCGCTTTCGGCACTGTTTGTCCGCCGGAAGAACGCAGTGCCAACATCGGTGATTTGCCGGTCGGAATCAAAACGACAAAAGTTCGACCTTTGTTTTCAAAATTGTTAATTCGACCTTTGACCGTTCCGACATCGGAACTCAAAATCACCCGCACACCTTCGATATTTTCGCCGTCTTTGAGTTCAAACGGAGAATCTTTCACGTCTTTGTTGTTCAAAGTGATTGATTTGACAAAATATTTGCCGCCGTTGATCGAAGCGGTCAACTGAAAATTTCCGGCGGAAAGTCCTTCGATGCGAAATTCGTTGGTCGGTTTTTGCGCTTGGTTATTTCCGTTCACCTGATTTCTGATAAATGCCGACGAATTTATTTTCTTTTCTTCGTCAAAAGCACCGAGAAAAACAGGATCGGAAAACGCTTTACCGTCTTCGAGAAAAACCTTGCCGGAGATTGTCGCCTGTTCGCTGAGTTCAAACAAAATTCCTGTTAAATTCTCGTTTTCAATCTCGATTTCTTTAGTAATCGGCGCATATTTGGGTTGATTGTCAACGGGTTGTGATTGACCATTGTAAATTACATTTCGCGTGTTCGGAGTAGCTGTAAGACGATATTTTCCCGCCGGTAAATCTACGAGCGTCCAATTTCCCTGTTTGTCGGTTGCGGCTTGACTCGCTTGTGTCGAACCAAAGCCGAAACCCAAGTTTTCGCTGATTTTCTGAAAGGAAACGCGCATATTTTTCAGCGGCAGATTATTATTTTTCGCCACGACCAGACCGGAAACCGTGAAAAGCCGCCGGTCGGGAATCGTCAAGTTCATATCTGATTGTTCTTGTCCGGGGAAAGTGCTAATTGGCTGCGCTTCCGTTATTTCACCGACATTCGGATAAAAAATTTTCAGTTGCGAATCGTTGTTGAAACTGTTTGTATTATAACCTCTTACTAAATTGGAACCATTGCTTTGGATAGAGGATTCAATAACCAATATAAAATAATCATTCGACGGCAGCGCGGAAAAACGATAATAACCGCGATCGTCCGTAACAGAAGTGATTGAAGAATCAACAGAACTGAAATGCGGCATAAATCTTCCGTCTTTCTTCACGAAAATCTGCATTCTCGCGCCGATGACAGGTTCGCCGTCAGCGTAGAGAACTCTACCGCTGATCGCGCCGCCGCGCTGAATACCAATATTTGTTTGAATTTCGCTCACGCCGTCAACGGCGATTTGCTGAAAATTCGGATTTTCAACATCACTGAAGTCGGAATTCAAAATTCCCGCAACCTTTACAACCGGCAGATAAATTCCGGCTTTTACGCCTTTCATCACAAACTCGCCTTCATCATTTGTCAACACATATTTTTCCGTGCCGTAACTTCTGGCAACTGTCATTATTTTTCCGGCAGCATCTTTTGGCGGTTCAACCAATTCGCGGATTTTGTAAAATCCGATCCAGCCGCGCCGCAGAGGTTTGCCGGTGTTTTGATAAACCACGCGCCCGCGAACGACCGAACCTTTCGTGTCATCTTCCTGTTGATAAGGACGCGGCGGAGGCGGCGGCGCGACCGTTGTTCGGGTAACTGTGCCGCTGCCTGAACCGCTGCCTTTCTGCGCGTATGTAAAAATTTGGGCGCAAAGAAAAATTAATGTTAAAAGAGAAAGTTGAATGTAAAATTTGCGAGTTATCATTTTTGATACTTCCTTTAGTGAAATGTGATGGTTAAAAATAATATCACAGATTTGTCGAAATCCTTAAAATTTTGCATTGCGAATCAACAAAAAACAGCGTCTGCGAATAGTCTTCGCGGACGCTATTTTCTTTACGATTAATTGTGAATCAACCTTTTTTCCCCGTCAAAAGCATCTCGCGTCCGACGTAATAAAGAATAACGGCGAGAATCCAGAACGGAATCAAGCCGAGCCAATCGGAATTCGCGCCGTCAAAAAACGGATTGCTTGTCGCCGCCCATTCGCCGAAATTTTCCTGAACTTTTTTGAGCGCGGGCGAAAAAGCGAAGATCGCCACTAGAATTCCGGCGACGGAACCGCCTGCAACGTAGCCGGAAGCGAGCAGAACACCGTTTGATTTGTCGGTTTCGGCGATGATTTCTTCTTCCGACAGATTTTGCCGCGCCAGCTTGCGTTTCAAATATAAGTCAACCGCCCAGCGCACCATTCCGCCGACGAAAATCGGCGACGAAGCGGAAATCGGTAAGTAAAGTCCGACGGCAAAAGCGAGTGACGGAACGCCGGAAAGTTCTAAAACAACCGCAATCATCGCGCCGATTAAAACCAAACCCCACGGCAGTTGCTGGCTCAAAATTCCTTTGATGATATAGCTCATCAAAGTCGCTTTCGGCGCGTCGTAGCGTTCGAGTTTTTTGCCGTTTTCGTCTTCTTTAATCACGCCGTTAATCGTCGGGTCAACAAAATAGACGGGTTTACCCTGCGAGTTGATGAGATATTGTCCGACAATGCCGTTTGCCGGATCGGTGTTGTGCCAGACGCGGTAATTTGTCGGATCGTCCGAGAATTTTCCGCACGCTTTTTCAGATGTGAAATTCGTGCCGTTTTTCGATAATTGTTCTTCGCGCACTTGAAATGCCGCCGGAAAAGCGTTTGGTTCGATCTGCTTGTAATACTTGTTGGAATCGTTCAAAAACAACAAAAGCGGACCTAAAACCAGAGCCGAAGCCAGTGCGCCGACTAAAATTGCAATCTGCTGTTTGCTCGGAGTCGCGCCGACGAGAAAGCCGGTTTTCAAATCCTGCGAAGTCGCGCCGCCGTT
>JBDTSO010000203.1:0-6087 GCA_039931085.1 Acidobacteriota bacterium
TGGCTCAAACGGTTCGATGTAGTAACAAAGCCTTCTCAACCATTCAGAGTTACACCACCACACTTTAGGACTAAACACTAGATGCCAAACAATCGGACATCAAAGTTTTTTTACTTTACGTCGAAATAATTGCCGGCAACGCTTTCATTTTGACTTTTTGCTTTGAGATTTCTGACTTTCAAGGCTCACCAGAATAATCGTGATTAAATCATTATACAATTGACGAAGTTCTTCGACATTCGTCGCCGAATTTTTAAATCCGTAGATCGCGCCGGTCATCAAACGGGCAATTTGTTCGGCGGAAATATTTACTGTGGATTGAGAGCTAATTATTGGCTTCAAAATCTCCGCGATGATGGTTTCACTGAGGATAAACAGGTCGCCACTCATTTATGGGAAGTTTCCGAACAACTGACCGGAATGACGGTCAAATAAATTTATTTGACCGTCACGCCAGAGTCTTCCTGATTTTTATATTTTTTTTATATTTTTAAGAATAGATTGTTTTCGGCTTGCTTATTATTAAAACATAAATTACAAGAATTTATTGTTCAGTCGAGGTTAAATTGGCAGTTAAAATTTACGTCACATAAATTTGCTGTGAAAATGTCACGAGCTAAATCAAAATGGTTTCATCCGCTATTTTAATCTTAACTGAATACCGGAAGTCTTTTCTTCTGCTATAGCGAATTTCAGAATAGCGCGACTTTTTATGCAGAAGCCCGCACGGAGTAAAGGCGTAATCGCTCGCTACGCCCTTACTCCGTGCGGGCTTCTGCAATAAAACGAAAAAAGCGAACCGGAATGATCCGATTCGCTTTTGTTTATTAAAACTTGAAAACTATTTTACATAACCATTACCGCGCCGTGATCGTCGCAGTGACCTTCGTGGCGGTGATGCAGTTTGCCGTCTACTAAATAATCGAAATGATCGCCGTGCGGAACGGTTTCGTGTCCGCAGTTATCGTGTTTGCATTCGCAGGCAACTTCCGCGCAGTTTGCCGGATTTGCGTCGCTGACTTCAAATTGGCATTCGTCAAAATGCGAATCGTGTTTGGTGTGCAGATGCCCGTCGTGCAGAAAATCGGTATGGTCGCCGTGCTGAATGCTCGTATGCCCGCAATTTTCGCCGTGTTCGTGCGAATGGCTTTCGTGTGTCGTATGTGTCATAAAATTATTACTCCTATTTTTAAGTTATTTTTGCGGGGAAGCATATTTATATAATACCGCATTTAATGAGAAATTTCAAAATGAATAGCCATTCATCAGGCTTTTTCGACAATTCATTGGAAAGGAATTTTTCAACAAGCTGGAAATTTTGATAATGGAAAAAGATTTCCTCTGATTGAGATTTTTAAGTATTTACACAAACAACTATAAAACCTCTCCGGTTGAGATGCACAACTAAAAGGAGTAACAAATTATTGAAAGTTATCACAAAAATACGCATCTTAAGATTCAATAGCAGGTTGTTTTTCACAATCGGAGAGTCGGCAGAATTTTGGGGGTTACATAATGAAAAAACTTTCATTAATATTGGTTTTAATCTTTGTTTTTAATTGTAGTCAGCGAACAGGCAAAACAAAAGCCAACATCGAGATCAGGTCAAATTCCGTGATTCCGGCAGTCAAGACAACGCCGGCTGTAATATCATTGCCGCCGCAAACGAAATTAAATTCCTCCGCGAATGCGCCGCAAATACCGAAACAGGTTTTTCGGTATATTTCAGAGATCAAACGACTGCAAAAGAAAGGCATTGAAATGCAGTCTCTGCGGGATAAAAACGATTCACAAAGCACTGAGAGATGCGGCGAATTGATGAAAAAATACCAAACAGCGGCGAGGGATTTGGGCGAAAAAAGTGAGAACTTGCCAGGACCTTACAGTACATATTTGGGGTTAGCAGCTATCCGTTTGGAAACTTGTGTGACCTGCGGCTCTGATGCAAAAGAGAGTTGCGAAATGGTGGACGAAGATATAATACCAAAACCAATTGAGAAGGTTTGCTATGCAGGTCAGAACCGTCTGCGGTAGCGGACGGTTTAACTTAGCGATTTGAGCCGTTTATCAAAAGTTCAAAAGATAATCTTCAACCGTCCGCTACCGCAGACGGTTCTGACTTAAAACACCAATTAAAGTGGTTTTGGTATAAGCAATATGAATAAAAGGGAAGATAAATAAAAAAGAGAGCTACTTCCCCGCAGCCCTCTTCCCTTTTATTCGGCTAAAAGGATAACCCGAGCAAATTTTAGTTAGCTCAGGTTGAGATTTTCATCGTTTCTATATTTTTTGGCGAGAGATTTTTATTCAAAAGTCTTTTCGTCAAAATAAATGGCGACAATGAACCAACAAGCAGTTTTGACCGAAGTCAAAAAGTTCCCGCTGAATTTATTTATTCTTTTGAGGTGCGCTTGGTAGCGGTTTTTCAAAATGCTGATAATCGGTCGGCGATGTCCAGTTGCCGCCCCACGTCCAACCGAGCGCGATGAACATTTTCACGAGCGGGCTGTCCTTTGTGAAAGTTCCCGCCGCGTTCGGGCTGTAACTGCCGTTCGGCGGCAGCAAAATACTTCCCTTGAGATACGGGTTCTGCACGGTGTTGATGTCAACGGCGCGTCCGTAAGCGTGATTGGAAAGCGAGCCACCGCCGGTTTTTTCGCGGTAATTAAAGGCGGAAGAATTGTCGGCGATCATCGAAAGATCATCGCTCCAGCGTCCGTTTTGGCGAAACTGCGGGGCGGAAATCGGAATCACCGAGTAGATCGGAAATTTCTCTTTTAACGCCGCTTTGAAAATCTTTTTGATGTCTTTGACCAAATCCACATCAATCACCAACTGCCCCTGATGAATTCGTGCGTCGAACGAATAGTATTTTAGTTTGACGATTCGCTGACGGCGGCGAATCTCCGGCGGACAGTTCGGGTCTAACCCGTCAAAGGCTTCGTGTTTGCTCATCCAACTGTCAATAATCGGGTGCCGCAAAGTGCCTTTCTTAGAATTTATACTCTGCGCCGCAACCGACAAAACCGCCGCCGAGATTATCAACAAAACGCACAGCCGGACGGAACAGTTTAATTTATTTTTCACTTTGGCTTTCATAGACAATTCGCCCGCCGACAATCGTCGTTAAAACGCGCGTCTTTTCAATTTCGACGGGATTGATCGCAAAAATATCATCGGACAAAATCACCAAATCCGCCAGTTTGCCGACAGCAATGGTGCCTTTCACATTTTCCTGAAATTCAGCATACGCTGAACCGATTGTGTAGGCGCGAACGGCTTCGGCGACCGTAATTTTTTGTTCGGGAAACCAGCCGTTCGGGTTTTTGCCGTCCAGCGTGCGGCGCGTGACGGCGGTGTAAATTCCCAAAAGCGGATTGATCGGCGCGACGGGCGAATCCGTGCCGAACGCTAGCATTGCGCCCGAATCAAGCAGACTGCGAAAGGCATACGCGCCCTTCAAACGCTCTTTGTCGAGACGTTTGCCGTTCCAGCGTCCGTCGTCCGATAAGTGATACGGCTGCATCGAAGCGATAATTTTATCCTGTCCGAAACGCGGAATATCCCGCAACCGGAGATGCTGCGCGTGTTCGATTCGAAAGCGACGGTCGCGTCCGCCGTTTTCTTTGGCGACACGCTCGTATATCGAGAGAATCGTATCGTTTGCTTTGTCGCCGATGGCGTGAATCATCACCTGCAAACCGGCTTTGTCGGCATTTGAAACTTCTTCATACATCGCCGGAATTTCCGCGCCAGCCAGCCCCGAAGTCGTCGGCGCATCCAGATACGGCTCGAAAAACCACGCGGTCGTCGAACCCAGAGAACCGTCAGCAAAACCTTTCATCGCGCCGATGCGAATCATCGGCGAACCGAAAGCGGCGCGAAAGCCGATTTTCGACACATTTTTCCAATCGGCAAGCGGCGCGGCGAGATAAACGCGGGTTTTGAGTTTGTTCTGCCGCAGCAGTTCCTGAAAAACGCCGACATCCACGCCCGGAGTCATATTTTGAATGCTGGTAACACCGAAAGAAGCGGCGGAATCGCTCATCGCGGCGGCGGCTTGCAGTTTTTCCGCGAAAGAATAATCGGGAATAAGTTTGGTCACAAAATCCATCGCCGCGTCCTTCAGAATTCCCGTCGGCTCGCCCGCAGCCGCGCGGACGATTTCGCCTCCATTAACATCTTTCGTGTTTGCATCAACTCCGGCAAGTTTGAGCGCGAGACTGTTGGCGAGTGCCATATGTCCGTCGAGCCGATAGATAAAAACCGGATTGTCGGGCGTTGCCGCGTCAATCAACTCTCTGGTCGGCAAATTATTCGGAGTCCAATTTTCGTGATCCCAATTGCCGCCTAAAATCCATTGACCTTTCGGCTGTTTCGCCGCAAAGTCTTTGATTCTTCGCACGAATTCAGCGGGCGATTTTGCCGAGCGCAGATCAACACTCGTCAATTGAAACCCGCTTTCGAGAAAATGAACGTGCGCGTCGTTAAAACCCGGCAAGACAAGCCGCCCGTGCGCATCAACCGTTTTGGTGTTCGCGCCTGCCAAACTTTTAATCTCTGAATTTGTCCCGACGGCGACGATTTTGCCGTCCGCAGCGGCGACGGCTTCGGCAGTCGGTTTCAAATCGTCCGTTGTTCGCACACGGGCGTTGAAAACAATCAAATCAGCCGACATTTTTTGAGCAGTAAGCGGAGACGACAGCGCGATAATTGAAAAAATCGCGCAAAATATAACCGGGTAAAATTTGCTCCTCGCATTCGCATTTGGCATACATCTTGGATAGATCATAAAATCAAAATGGTTAGAGTAAATCCCTGATAAAAATTATCACATTAAAAGAAAAGGACAAGTCTTGTCAGCACTTGTCCTCTCCCTTTTTGTTTTTTCGCCGCCGATTTATTAATTCGGAGGCGGAGTCGGCGACGGCGACGGATCGCCGCGTCGTTTGAGTTGCGGCGGTTTTTCGGTCGTCGTGGTCGAATCGGGCGGTTTGGTTGTATCGGTCGTCGTCGAATCATCAACGCTGCGCCGTTTAAGCGGCGGCGGCGAATCACTCAACGAACTGCGTTGTCGGCGGCGAGAATCAGACCTTTATTGACGAACATAAACCCGCCGGGAAGCGCGAACGCGTTCACTTCGTCCGAGTCAATAACTTTGATTGTAACCGGCACTTTCACGTCCGAATGAAGCGCGATATTCTGCCCGACGCGGTTGACATATTCGGTCACAATTGGATCGTCAAGAATCTTTGACTGCTGTTCGACCTCCGCCGCGATCTGCCGTCCAATCGCAATTTCTTTGTCTTTCGAGCCGCCGAGCCACCCCGTAAAACCTTTGTTAATGTTGCGCTTCCCGATTTGCGATGGGTCTTCGTTGACTGACAGCGGTTTTGAACTAACTGCCGCCGGAACGGTTTGCGCGGCGGGCTGATTCGTATTTTTCGATACCGGCTGAACTTTTTGGTTCATTTCCTGCGCGAAAGCCGAAAACGGCAGCAGCGTCGTTATGGTCAGGCACACAATCAGTAAAAATAAGATGCCGAAGGTGCGGGACGGATGCGTTTGATTATTCATTTTTTTGCCTCCAAAATAAACTGCAAATTGAAGACATTTGAATATTCCAGTCGCGGTTGAAATCGTCATAATTTAGCCAAAAAAATAACTGGTAATTCGCTTGTCATCTGTTTGTATTAGATGCAATTTTCGGGCATCTTCGCCTTGTCAGCAAGCGATTTTTAACAGACGGCTATATTTTGAAGGTGAAAGGAAATTATTGAAAAACCAACGGCACAGGTAATTTTAACAATTCGAGTTTTTTGGGCGGATGAAAGCGGATGTTTGACAGCGGGGGAATTTTACTTTAGTAATGAGATGCCCTCGTTGTCATTAAAATACTTCAGGCTACCCGAATTATTGAAATTATATTAGCCGAACCGTATCGCGGGCAATCAGCAGTTCTTCATTGGTCGGAATCACATAAATGTCGGGGCGTGAATTTTCCGTGCTGATAATGCCTTCGCGCATATTTATGAAATTTTCGTTATTTTCATCATTCAAACGAACGCCGAACCATTCTAGGTTTTC
>JBDTSO010000204.1:0-6064 GCA_039931085.1 Acidobacteriota bacterium
GCATCAGTCTGGTTTATCTGGGATTGGCTTTTTCCGCCGTGAAAATTTTTCTCGGCGTGCGAACTGATAAAGGCGTTTGGGCGCAAAGCTGGACGGCGTGGCTGCTCGCGCAGCCGTTCGGTCAATGGCTCGTCGCTCTCGCGGCATTGATTGCGGCGATTATCGGAATCGTCCATTTTTACATCGCTTACAAAACTAAATTTCGTGAAAATTGGAAGTTGTCGGAAATGAGCGAAAGTCAGGAAAAATGGGGAACTTGGTTCGGCATCGTCGGCTTTATCGCGCGCGGCGTGGTTTTTTGCATCATCGGTTTTTTTCTCGCCTTTGCCGCGTGGCAGTCAAACGCCGGACGAGTCCGCGATTTCGGCAGCGCGTTAGATGCTCTCGAACAACAGCCTTACGGAGTCTGGCTGCTCGGAGTTGTCGCCGTGGGGCTTTTCTCTTACGGAATTTTTATGTTTTTTCAGGCGAGATTTCGGCGCATCGTTAAAACGATGGCAAAATGAAGAAAATAAGTCGGATTTAGGTAACTCAAAAAAATAATGGCGGAAATCA
The DNA here is from genome assembly GCA_039931085.1 of Acidobacteriota bacterium. Lineage (GTDB taxonomy): Bacteria > Acidobacteriota > Blastocatellia > Pyrinomonadales > Pyrinomonadaceae. The sequence goes on from JBDTSO010000204.1 coordinate 556, forward strand.
TTGAAACACACCAATTAACACAGCAGTCGGCGCGTAAGCCGCTAACCAAGCACCGCGATTTTATTCAAAAGATTTTGATAATCATCTTATTCGCGTTGATATTTGCGGTTTTGTGGCAGGGCGCAAAAGTGATTTTGCTCGTTTTCGCCGGTAGTTTGCTGGCGGTTTTCTTTCGCACTTTGAGCGAAACTCTGAGCAAATACACGCCGCTCTCGCACGGTTTGGCGTTGACGGTGGTTTTGTTGTCAATCGTCGGGCTGATCGCGCTCGGCGTGTGGTTTTTAGCTCCGTCGGTTGAAAAGCAATTTTCAGATTTGACCGATCAACTGCCCGCCGTTTATGAACAGGCGCAAAGACAGGTGTCGCAATATCCGCTTGGACGAAAACTTGTCGAAAAGATGCCGCCGCCTTCGCAATTTGTTCTCGGAAGTAAATCGGCAAATACTTTCGGGCGCATAACCGGAATGTTCTCGACGGTTTTCGATGTCGTCGTAAATATTTTGATAATTTTGATGACCGCCGTTTATTTCGCCTTCAGCCGGGATACATACAAGAAAGGCGTTCTCAAACTCATCCCGAAAAAGCGCGAACAAAGAACGCGGGAAATTCTCTCGGTCATACATTCGACACTAAAAAGTTTTCTGCTCGGCATTTCCGGCTCGATGACGATCAACGGCACGCTGACCTTTTTGGGCTTGTGGTTTTTGGGCGTTCCGTTTGCGATTCCGCTCGGCATCATCGCCGGACTGTTGAGTTTTATCCCGAACATCGGACCGCTTATCGCCGCCGCGCCCGCCGTGATAATTGCTCTGGCGCAAAGCCCGACACAAGCACTCTACGTTTCAATTTTATATCTCGCCGTCCAAAATCTCGATGGTTTCATAGTTACGCCGCTGATCCAAAAACGCGCAGTCGCAATTCCGCCGGTGCTGATCATCGCCTCACAATTGCTGCTCGCAGTAATTTTCGGTTTTCTCGGTTTGCTGCTGGCAGTTCCGCTCGTCGCCATCGTGTTTGTAATGGTGAAAATGATCTACGTCGAAGATATTTTAAATCGGCAAGTCGAAATTAAAGGCGATTAAAACAATAAAAAAAGCAGATTTTTCTTGCGTAAAAACCTGCTTTTCACAAGGTTATATTTAATTCCAACGAAGTTCAAAACGGTATCTGTCCGCGCCGCCTTTCGGGTCTTCAACCTGCACGATTGTCGTATAATTGTTGCGGCGACTCGGTTGTTGAAAGATGAAAACTCTTCCGCGTCCGTCCTTTTTATCAACGCTGACATTCGCATTTCTACGCGGCGCACGCCCGTCAAAATCGAATCTGTCATCGTTATAAGTGCGACCTTTAATATGTTTAACGCGGACATTCCGGTTGCGGATTACGACTTGAATAGTGTCGTCAACCGTGCCGCGCCAAGTCATTTCACCTTCGCCTCTTTGCGCGTAAGCACTTTGGACGTTTCCGACTAAAAAGGCGGCTGTCAAAATGACAACTGCAAAAGCTATTTTTCTCATTTTATTCATTGAATTTATCTCCTTAAATTTTTTAACTATCGGGAAAAGAATTAAAATTCTCCGTGTTTTGTATTAATTAAATTGGTGCTGAGAGCGAGACTCGAACTCGCACGCCTCACGGCACGGGCTTCTAAGACCCGCGCGGCTACCAATTACGCCATCTCAGCAATTTATGGTAACTTCAAACTGCAAATTGAATTTATCCGATTGTAGCAAGATTGTCTAGCAAAATGACTTTCAACCTTTTTTATTTTTCAGAGAGATATTTGCGCTTATATTCTTCCAAAGCCCGATCCGCATTTTCCAATTCGCTGACACCGATTGGCTGTTTGCCTTCAATTTGTTTCGGTTCGGATTTTTTGAGCAGTTTATAACCGGCAACGCCGCCGAGCGCGAGAACGCCGATCCAAAAAAGATACCACAACCCGCTGTAAACAATGCCGATGACGGACAAACCGAGCATTACCGCAAGATAAATACCGATGGCGATAAGAATAATTTTTATCCAACTCATAAAGTAACTCCTGACAGCTTTTACAATTCAAATTCGTGCAAACGTCTATCTTATCGTATAATTTCAAACGTCAATTATCAAACAAATAGATGAAAAACGAATTGATTTCAAACGGCGCGACGCTTCAAACAATTGCGGAAAAATTAGATGCCGAACTTTACGGCGACGGCGAAAAAACGGCGACGGACGTAACGCACGATTCACGACAAGCCGGACGCGGTTCGCTGTTCGCGGCGATCCAAGGGTTGACGATGGACGGACATCGTTTTGTTGACGACGTAATCAGGCGCGGCGCAGTCGGGGTAATTTCGGAACTCGACGCGCCGGGAAATTTTCAAGGCGCGTGGCTGAAAGTCAAAAATGCCCGCGAAGCACTCGCCAAAGCAGCAGCCGTGATAAACGGAAATCCGTCGCACGATTTAAAGCTCATCGGAATTACGGGAACTAATGGCAAAACGACGACGACTTATCTATGTTTCGCACTCGCCGAAGCCAACAATGAAAAAGCCGCGATGTTGACGACGGTTGAATATCGAATCGGCGACAGAAGCGAACCCGCAATTCGCACAACGCCCGAAGCATCCGACACAAACAGATTTTTGCGCGAAGCCGCGGGCGGGAATTGTCAGATGGCGGTGATGGAAACGTCTTCGCAGGCGATTGATCTGCGCCGCTGTGATTGGCTGAAATTTGCAGTTGCCGTTTTTACAAATCTGACACGCGATCATCTCGATTATCACGGGACGATGGAAAATTATTTCGACGCAAAAAAACGTCTTTTTGACGGACGTTTGGGCGAAAAACCCGATTCTTCCGTGATAAATATTGATGATGTTTGGGGCGTAAAACTGGCAAATGAACTAAAAGCAAACGGGCAAAATGTCGTAACTTTCGCGCAAAATAATGCGGCTGATTTGACGGCAGAAAACATTGAAGTTTCGCTGATTAATGGAACGTCTTTTACTTTGAAAACGCCGAAAGGTGAACGGCAAATCATCTCGCCGCTCGTCGGTAAACCGCACGTTTACAATATTTTGGCAGCAACCGCCGTATCCTTGGAACTCGGTTACGATTTAGATTTAATCGCCGACGGTTTGAAAACCTGCATCGGTGCGCCCGGACGGTTTGAACGAGTCGAACACGACGGCGATTTTGCGGTTGTCGTTGATTACGCTCATTCGGACGACGCGCTTTTGAACACGCTCAAGACGGCGCGAGATTTAACAAACGGCAGAATCATCACGGTTTTCGGCTGCGGCGGCGACCGCGACAAAACAAAACGCGCTCCGATGGGCGAAGTCGCCGGAAATTATAGCGATTTGGTAATCGTTACGTCCGACAATCCGCGCACGGAAAATCCTTTGAAAATTATTGAACAAATAGAAATTGGTTTAAAGAAAACAAACTGTCCGTATTTAGCAATCTCTGACCGACGTGAAGCAATTCACGTTGCCATTGGAAAAGCCAAACGAGGCGATGTAGTGATAATTGCGGGCAAAGGTCACGAAACCTACCAGATTATCGCTAATAATAAATTTCATTTTGACGACCGTGAGATTGCGAAAGAAGCGTTGAACAATTTGATGGAAAATTAGGCGAATTTATAAAATGTGCTATTTTGATTTTGCCTGCGGCTTTAGCGCGTTTGCCGCTTTTTCGATTCGTGATTAGATGTCTGCAAACTTCTCGAATGATATTCCGGTTAGTTTAGTAGTATGATTAAGATGTAACTCTGTTTCCCTTTGTATGGCTCGCATTTCCTCAAACCGTTCATTAAAACGCTGCTCTGCTTCGACAATATCTTTTTTGTACCGAAACTCCAACTTCAACAATTCCTGCTCGATATCTTCCATTTTAAATTTCTCCCTGATAAAATATTATCGTTGATTTTATCATATTTGTTTTAAGTGTTTGCCAAAAGAAATTTAATTATTCCGAAGCGTTTCAACAAATTTTTCGAGAAAATCCTTTTGCGCGTCGGACATTTCGATAAAGCGCATTGCAAAACCGATTTCAAAGACGTGATTGATAACTTCACCCCAAAATTGAATTTTTCTGCCGTCTGTTAATGGGAAAAATATTTTGACGTTTTCGCCGTCCTGAACATCGCCTGAACATAAAACAAAACAGCCCTGAGTATTGATGTCGCTGATAGTTCCAGACTTTCTGCCTACTAAACCTTCCCATTCGGTTTCGATTCTGACGCTGTATCTATTCTGCGAGCGGCGATCAGTTCCGCTTCTTCTGTCGTTTGTTGTCATTTTGGTTAAATTTCACCGTCAACTGGCGTTTGATTTCTGCTCGTCAAATAATAATAAACGGGTAATCCGATTAAAATCAGGAAAATTCCGACAAAAGATTGAGTCGGTTCTGAAACGATTGTATTTATCAAAAGCCAGCCGGCAACCAACAGAAACAAAACCGGCACAACCGGATAACCGAATGTTTTATAAGGTCTGATCGCATCAGGATATTTTTTGCGAAAAACAAAAACCGAAGCAGTTACAAACGCATAAAAAATCCACGAACCGAAAATAACGTAATTGGTCAAAGTGTCAAACGAACCCGACAAAGCCAGCAGACAAGCCCAAATTCCCTGCACGATTAACGACACAACCGGAACGCGCGTCGCCGATAAATGTCCCATTGATTTGAACATTACGCCGTCTTTTGCCATCGCATACGGCACACGCGCACCCGTCAAAATCGAACTGTGAAGCGTTCCGAGCGACGAAGCCATCAAACCCACCGTCATCAAAACAAGTGCGCCCGCGCCTAAAAATTTGAACGAAACAACCTGCGCGACGGAAGAATCTCTGGAAACCGAAGCAATCTGCGTCGGGTCAAGCACGTAAAAATATCCGATGTTGATAAAAACATATAGCAAAATTATCAAAATCGTGCCGCCGATTAAGGCAATCGGAATATTTCGCTGCGGATTTTTCACTTCACCGGCAATCAAAGTCAGATTATTCCAACCGTCATAACCCCAAAGTGCGCCGAGCATCGCCGCGCCGAAACCCGCCGCAAACGAAGTTCCGGCAACGCCGTAACGAACGGTTTCCGCGACACCTTCGCACGTTCCGCCGTCATTGAGCATCGCAAAATGTGCGAAATTCCCGTCCGCCAGCAAAAACGCGCCGACACCGACGAGCAGTACGAGCGCGATTTTAACAAACGTCAGAACAGTGGCAATTTGTCCGCCGATTGAAACCGACGCGCAGTTGATTGTCGTAATAATGACAATCATCATCACGGCAACAAGCTGCAATGAGGTCAATTCATAATCAAACCCAAAAATATTTGTTTCAAAAAGTGTCTGCTTTAACTTTCCGCCGAGAAAATCATTCAGAAATATCGCAAATGCGACGGCAACAGCGGCTTGCGAGCCGGTTTTAGCAATAAAAATCTGCATCCAGCCGTAAAGAAAACTCCAAACGCGCCCGTAAGCGTCGCGCAAAAAAACATATTCGCCGCC
>JBDTSO010000205.1:0-6014 GCA_039931085.1 Acidobacteriota bacterium
TTTTCCTATTTATGCAACAAAGCCCTTCTCGATTAAGACAAATTAACAAATAAAAATAACGACGGCAGTACACAATTAAGAAACTGCCAGATAAAAAAAAGGGGAACTCTTTAAAGAGTTCCCCCAAAGCCAGTTAAACTTGACCAAAGTTTTAGAAGATAAATTTAGCGCGGAACTGAATTGTCCGACCACTAAAATTACCGATGCTGTAATCGTTAAAGAGCGGGCTGTTAACATTGGAAAAAGCCGATGTTGTTGCGCCGACACCGCCAATGGTAGTAATCCGCTGATTAAACAAATTAAAAATTTCCGTGCCGATTTGGAGATTGTAACTCTCTTCACCAAATCTGAAATTCTTCAAAATTGACAAATCAGTACGGTTGAATCCTCTTGACCGCAGAGTATTACGACCGGCAGTTGAACTTGCGCCCGGACCCGTCTGAATATACTGAGCATTTGGATTAGTAGAAATTTGAATCGGATTTCCGCTTTGATCAATTCTTCTTCCATCTGCCACGTAAGCAACTATAGTATTAGCAGCCGAGCCGGAAATAACTGCAACCCCACTTGAGTTTCTGACAACTTGACCGGCAGCATTAACACCATAAACAGCACTACCTGTTCCGGCAACACCATTCTGGTTCAAGATAGTTCGATCACCGGCACTATCAAAATCAAGATTAGAATCAATGCCCGCATTCGGGGTGAATGGCTGACCGGATTGCGCCTGAAAAATCGGTGCTAAAATCCAGCCGCCAAGCAAACCTTTTAACGCGCCGCCTTTACTGTTAAAAAGTGTTGGCGCAAAGTTTCCCGCAAATACAAAGCGATGCGGAATATCGAATGTTGACAGCGAATTCTCTCTTGACAAGTTAAAAATGTCTTCCGGGCGGCGTGGATTGACGCGACTCGTGAACAATTCATTATCTGAATTAGAGAGAGTTTTACTAAATGTATAAGCGGTTGTAAAACTCAAACCTCTGGAAACACGACTGGTCAAACTAACGGAACCTGAATCGTAATTTGAATTGCCGACCGGCTCAAAAGATGTAACAAAACCGCCAAACTGTTCGTCAGGCGCAGTAAATGCGTCTAACGGGAAAACGGTTACGTCAGGACGCGCCTTTATATCACCGAGAGTTGTCAGACCTGCAAGTTGCGCCGCTGTCGGCGTACTAAGAAAAGTCGGAATAGTTAAAGCCGCTCGATTAGTCGTGCCGCCGTTTCGCCGTAACTGCACCGGAAGGTGTCGGCTGCGAGTGCCGAGATAGCGCACTTCGAGAGCTAATTTTGATGTCAACGCCCGTTGATAACTCAATGCGAAAGCATAAATTTCACCAAATCTCTGGTCGGTGATAAAACTTCCTGTTCCCGCTCGTGCCGAAGCGACGGTTTCCGTTTGCGGAATCAAATCTGGCGGGATACCGCCTTGTTGAAGAAAATTAGTGTGCAAATTCAAGCCAAAGGCTGCTTCAGCCGAAGCGACATCGCTTTCTTGCTGTAACTGCGGAGGCAGTTGCAACAAAATCAAGTTTTGAAAAACTTCAGTATATGAAGTGCTGAAGTTTCCGCGAATTGAACTTGCACGGTTCTCACCAAATAGAAAGTGACCTATACGACCGCCAAAACTTGGCGAGTAGGCAAATCCGACGCGCGGAGCAAAATTGTTTTTATCCGTTTTCGGAACTCTAAACTCAAGTACGCCGGGAATACTGGCAAGAGAGTTTAGAGTTTGCAGTTTGGAATCGCGCGGTAAGGTTACATACTCATAACGAAGTCCAAGATTCAATGTTAAGTTCGGTGTTACTTTCCAGTCGTCTTGACCGAAAAAGTAATAATGCTGATTAGTTCCGACGAAAGAGCCGCTGCCAACTCCGCGCAAATCAACATTGGTTGGCGCACGATCTTGAATCAATTCGTCAAAGTTTGTATAGACATAATCACCGCGACCGCGCGGCAAAAAGAATGACGAAGTTAATACGTCACGAACATCGGCACCAAACTTGAAGGAATGTGCGCCGCGAGTGTAACTGAGCGTATCAAAAACTTGATAGCTGTTATCGCCGCCGCTTTGCGGTAGATTCTCGTTCGGTCCGAGCGAGAGATTGAGCGTTGCTACCGTGATATTTGGGAAATCATTTAACGCTCCATTCTGCAGCGGAGCATCGCTGGCAGCCCGTCTGTATGAAAGACGAAGTTCGTTGACGAGAGATGAACTAAATGCCCGCACATATGTTGCGGAGAAAAGACGGGATTTAAATACATTATCATTGTTGAAAGCAGGACCGCCATTACCTACTCCGACACCCACAAAATCATCGTGGCTGTAACGAAAACGAAATTGATTTCGTTCGTTAGCATTATAATCAATATTTAGTTGATATTGATTATCTTGGCTTGTGGAAGGAATTATAACACTTACATTACCGAACCCGATTGGTGTGCCAAGCACATTCTGAGTAGTTGTTTGACTTTCTGCAAGTGTTAGATTGTTACGCAACAGGTTGACAACAAACGGACTGGCACCGGGCAAAGTTGCAATTTGTGCCAGCCCTGACGAGGTTGGGGCTAAGAAAGTTGAGCTTGACCCTTCCGCACTGTAAGGATGGCGTTCAACGGCACCGAAGAAAAAGAGCTTATCTCTAACAATCGGACCGCCGAAAGTCAAACCGTAACGCACATCTCTAAGACGCGGCAGTTCAGTAATTTCGCCATTTTGCAACGCACGTTCTTCCGAAGTAGACGCGGCATTTAACTTTTGGTGCTGAAGATAAACAAAACCCGAACCGTGAAACTGATTTGTGCCGCTGCGAGTAATCGTTACGAATTGTCCGCCGCCGCCTTGACCGAATTCAGCGTTGAAATTATTAGTCAAAAGTGTAAATTCCTCAACAGCGTCCTGGATAACGCTGGTCGAAGGACCTGTAACAGAAGGATCATTATTTTCAATCCCGTCAACCGTAAAGATATTGTAGCGCGGGCGAACACCGCCGACCGTACCACCGCTTCCTGCTGTGCCGGCTGATTGTCCGACAACATTCGGCGACAGAAGCGCGAGCGCGTTCTGGTTGCCAAAGATTGGCAGATTTTGCACTTGTTGGGTTTGGAAAGAACGTCCAAGCTGCGAACTCTCGGTTTGCACCAATGCTTCGCTGGCTGCCGTTACATCAACCACATTTGTTCCGGTACCGCCGACCTGTAGTTTTACATTAACGGCTGACTCTTGATTGAGTGCCACCGTTATATCTTGTGATACAGATTGAAAACCGGTGTTTTCAATAGTAATTTTGTATGCGCCGGGCAATACGTTTGGAAACAAAAACGAACCGGCTCCGGTTGTTTGTGTAGTCAGAGCCAACCCGGTGGTTTCGCTTTTTAGCGTTACAGTTCCGCCTGAGATGGCTGCGCCGTTTGCGTCAAGTACCGATCCTGTTACGCGACCCGCAGTTACCTGTGTAAATGCCGTTGTAACAAATAGGATAAAAAACGCAAGAAATGTAGCAAGTATGTTAACTTTTTTAAACATTTAAGTTATCCTCCAATTTTAGTTTTTTCTAACGGTGCGCTTATAAAGCAAAAGTTGATGTTCAACTTACGAATCATAGGTGCTGAACTTGTGTCAAGGCAATTAGAAAGCCAAGAAATAATTTGAAAATTTCAATTTTATAAATAGGGTGTTTTCAATGTATTGCGATAAATATGGAGTCGATCCTGTAAATTTAGAAATTAAAAAAAACATTTTTTTGGAAAAAAACCAAATAAATGAATTTGACAAAAACCGGAATTTATTGTCCACTGCAAATTTTGCTTACGAGTTGGCAGAGGTTTTTGAATGAAAGGCAGGAAAAGTAAGTGCTGATAACAATAAAAGATGGAAAAGACGTATTTGCAAAAATACGTCTTGCTCGAAAGTATATCTTTCTTCAGCTTTCCAAACTCTGCACACCTGCGTATTTCTGCAAATACGTCAATCTCGTTTAAATCGTTTGAAAATATAATTTCTTTGATTTTGATTAAAGAAAAACTTGAAATTAAGGAGTTAAAAAATACGACTTTCGTGCGTGTTTATGTAAGTTATTCATTTACCAAAACCAACACCGGATCAATGTCGGACGCGCGCCACGCCGGATAAAGCGCACCGAACAGACTTCCGCCAATCGCAATAATTATCGCGGTGATGATCCAGCCTTCGCTGAATTTAAACTGTAAATCAAATTGTTTCTGAATTACATACGCCGCGACAAACGAAACAATAAAACCGAGCAGAACACCGAGAATTCCGATCAAGAACGCCTCGCCTTCGATGACTTTGATAATGAATGATTTCGACGCACCCAAAGATTTTAAAATCCCGATTTCCTTGCGCCGTTCGGTGATTGTCGTGTACATCGAAAGCAGTACGAAAATCGTGCTGACGAATGCGCCGAGACCGACGAGAACGCGTAGAAAGGTTTTCAAAGACGGAATTCTATCTTCGGCGTTTATGATTAAATCGCTGGTTAAATTGATTTTATTGCCCGGAAGTTCTTGGTTTATTCGTGCGGCAACGGCGTTCACGTCGGCATTGTCATTGAGTTTGACGAGAATGAATGTGCATTTATTAGGCGATTCGAGCGCGTCCTGCATTGCCGTCAAAGACATTTTGATTCGCGCACCAGAAGGCGGAGAAAATACGCCGACAATTTTGTAGGGACGGCTGAAAAGCTCCATCGTGTCGCCGATTTTCAATTTATCGTCCTGCATTTTGCGCTCGTCCAGAATAACTTCATCGTTGGCGACGGCGGCGCGACCTTCGACAATCTGCATATCGTTCATCGCGGCAAACGGCTGCCATTCAACTCCTTCAATCTGCTCAACGCCCCATCGCGCTTTCGTGTTCGGCGTAATATAGCGAATCACGGGAACGGTTGATTTAACGCCTTCGATTTCAAGCAATTTGTTTGCGTAAGCCGTATTGACGTTGGCGTTTGAACTTTGAAGTTCCATCGCGCCAGCCCGCGTAAATACTATTTCCGCATCCCAATTTGAAGCGCGTTTAACCATATCTTCGCTCATTCCGCGTGCTAAACCCGTAAAAAGTACGACCAAAACTACGCCGAGCGCAACACCGACAATGCTTATCAGCGAGCGAAACGGGCGCGTTCTTAAATTGGCTAAAACTAATTCGAGCATCTTTTTCTGTTATCGTTTATCAACTGATCTTTCAGTTATCGGTCAATCTTTTCAGCTAATCGGGTGCTTTATTTGATTGAAAACTACTCTGAAATTTCTTTTATGAAATCAAACTTTTCGGCTTTTTCGCGGTCGGTGAACAATTCATTGCGCTTTTGAAAATCTTCGTAAAGTTTATCATACGTCGCTATTAAAAAATCAGTTGAAGCCTCGCGTGTATTTTGTTCGGCGGTTTCCAAAGCATTTTTAATTTTCATTTTAGTTTGTTCGGGATTTTCAACGATTTCACGAATCGCCGCCGCAAAATCTTCCGCGTTCGGTTCGGCGAGCCACATATTTTCCTGCGTCGCGTAGAAAAGTAATCCGCCCGCATTCGGCGCAACCGCCGGAACACCGGAAGCCATCGCTTCGAGCGGCGCGATGCCGAATGGTTCTTTCGGATTCGGATGCACAAAAACATCGCAGTTGGCGTAATAATTCGCCAGAGTTTCTTTGTCTAAATGTCCGAGTTGAATGATTTTGTCTGGAATACGTTTATCGGTTTGTTCTTTTAACCATTCTGCTTTTGGTCCCGCGCCCGCCACCAGCAAACGATAATCTTTTTTATCCTTCGCCAGAATTTTCATCAAATCAAGAAGTAGTCCGATGTTCTTTTCGGGCGAAATTCTGCCCGCGTAAAGCAAAATTATCGCATCTTCCGGCACATTTGCTTTTCGGCGCATCTCGCGTTTTATTTCATCGGATTTTCTGGTCGGCGAAAACTGTCTGATGTCAACGCCGCGCGGACAAATATGTATTCTTTCTTCAAGCGGAACGCGCGGAGATTTGAAAAATTGCCAGCA
>JBDTSO010000206.1:0-5995 GCA_039931085.1 Acidobacteriota bacterium
AAAAATATCTCGAAGATGTCGGAATCAATGCCTTTCCGACAACGTGGTTTGTTGATCGGCAAGGAAAAATCGTCTTTGTTCAAGTCGGCGGCAACGACAAATTGCTGGAAGAATTCATCTGGCGCATCGAAGAGATGAAAAAGTAGATTTTGAAGCATTTCAGGTATTCAGCCGCTGATTGCCCGTCCAAACATTTGCAAATCGCATATTTACCGGATTGCAATTAAAAAAAATTCTCCTCTTGCAGTGCGTTGTCCTTAAAAAATCAAACGAACTCAATGATGATCAAACCGTAATAAATATAAAATAAAAGTAATACTAAAAAAGGCAGGTAAAAAAAGTTAACATGAATTTTACTTTACTGACTTTAAATCTTTAATTGACCGTGTTAGCTTTTATTTTTATTTAGCTTCCATGTAACTATGAATAGTTTCTGGTAATCGTTTTTTAAAAGAGACAAAATCAGTTTGTATCCGGGTGCAATATCACCTAATTCTAAGACAAAAAATAAAATAAATTATGAAACCCATTTTGTGTTTTTTTGCGAGTATTGTATTTGTATTTTTGGTCGGGATGTCCGCCGCTTTTGCTCAATCTCAGGCGACAACCGGACTTATTCAGGGAAATGTCATTGATCCGAACGGTGCGGTCGTACAGGGCGCGACCGTGACGGTCAGCAACGTTGACACCGGATTTGAAAGAACCGTCACGAGTAATTCCGACGGATTTTTCAGCGCGCCGCTACTGCCTCTCGGCAAATACCGCGTCACGACCGAAGCTGCTAATTTTACCAAATCCGTTTTGGAAGGCATCGAATTGAGCGTCGGGCAGACGCTTTCGCTGAAAATAGATTTGAAAATCGGCGGCGCGGTCGAAACCGTTAATGTTACCGCCGAAGGTGTCGGCGTGGAAACGAGCCGAACGGAATTAAATACTTTGATAAACGAAAGAGCGGTCGAAAATCTGCCGATTAGTCGCCGCGATTTCACTAAATTCGTGCAATTGACGCCGGGTGTGTCCATTGTTCAAGGTCCCGACGGAGACGAAATTACTATCAACGGTCAGAAAGGAATTCAAAACAACTTTTCAATTGACGGCGCGGACGCGAACAACCCGTTTTTCGGCGAACAGCGCGGCGGTCAGCGTCCGGCGTTCACCGTCAGTTTGGAATCTATAAAAGAATTTCAAGTCATTCCGGTCGGCGCGTCAGCCGAATTCGGGCGCAGTTCGGGCGGTTTTATCAACGCTGTAACAAAATCGGGAACGAATGAATTTTCCGGTTCGGCATTCGTCTTTTTCCGCAACCAGAAACTTTCGAGCCAGAACCCGGACGCGGTGCGGGCGAATTTACCGACCGAAGATTTTCGCAATTACCAATTCGGCGGCAACGTCGGCGGACCGATAAAAAAAGACCGCGCGTTTTTCTTTGTCGCCTACGAGCGCAACGACGGCAACAGCAGCAAGCCGAACAGCATTGACTCGCGCCTCGTCAATATCTTTGCCACGCGCTTTAACGATCCCGGCGAACAAGGAATTATCAATCGCACGAATAAAGCCGACGTGCTGCTCGGTAAAGTTGATTTTCAGTTTAACAAAAACAATCTGCTGACCGTGCGTCACAATTACAGCCGCGCCGAACAGGTCAACGGCACATTCGACGTGCCGACGTGGGGCGTGAGCGCGAACGGGCGCGAAACTAATAATTCAAATTCGTTTATCACGCAGCTTGTAACGAATATCTCGCCGACGCTTTTGAACGAATTCAGGTTTCAATACGCCAAAGAAAATCGCCCGCGTTTCTACGACGGTCCCGATTTGCCCGACACAACTATCGGAACTTTCGACGGTTCGACTTCTTATCGCTTCGGTCGCCCGTTTTTTCTGCCCACTCCGTCCAACGACGTGCGTTACCAATTTACCGACAATTTTACGGTCATTCGCGGCAATCACACAGTCAAATTCGGCGCGGACATCAACCGCGTCAGAATCTCGCAAGTTTTTATCGGCTTTGCGCGCGGGCGATACATTTTTGCCGCGCCAACTATTGACGGGGCGATTCAGGGTTTTACTGACTACATCAACGGCGTTAATGCGAACGGTCTCGCGCTCTATCTGCAATTTGCCCCGATTGGCAATCGCACGGTCGAAGATGCCGGAAGGCAAAGTTTCATCCAATTCGAGCCGGGCGTTTACGTGCAGGACAACTGGCAGGTCAAACAAAATCTGACGGTTAATCTCGGTCTGCGCTGGGAAGGGCAATTTAATTCGCAAAGCATCAACGCTCCGCAAGATACGCGCTACGGTCAGTTTTTAAGCGACCCGCGTTTTCCGTCGGACGGGAAAATTCCCAATTCAAAAGACGGCTTTCAGCCGCGCGCCGGAATTTCATATTCGCCGGGCAAAGACGGCAAAACGGCGATTCGCGTCGGCGCGGGACTTTTTTTCGCCCGACTTCCGGGCTTAATCGTCGCCGGACCGAGAAACACCGACGGCGTGATTGCCGGCAATATCTTTTTCGCCAATTTCTTATGTCCGACCGTCGCCGCCTGTCCGCCATTTCCGGGCATCGTTCCGACCGCCGGATTTACACCGTTTAATCCGGGCATCGCGGTTTTCTCCAAAAACTATAAAAATCCGCGCACGTTTCAATTCAGCGCGAGCGTCGAACGCGAAGTCGTGAAAAACTTGAATGTTCTAGTCGCCTACAATTACGCCCGAACGACTCATCTGACTGTTTTCGTCAATCGCAACGACCCGCGTCTTTACAACGGCGTGGCGATTTTTGAACGCGCCAACGGTTCGGGTGTCGGCGAAATTCGTTCGACCGAAGATTTCGGAAAATCGCTGTATCAAGGTTTAACTTTTACGGTCAACAAGCGTTTCTCGAACCGCTTTCAATTTCAGGCGAATTACCTGCTTTCAGTTGACAAATCAACCGACGACAACGAGCGCGACCCGTTCAGTTTCCGCTACGCCGACCCGCGCGATTTCGAGTCGGAATACAACTATTCCGACCGCGACCAGAGGCATCGGTTCAATGCTTTCGCCACGTTCCAACTGCCGTATGACATCTCATTTTCGCCGATTGTTCAGTATCGTTCGGCGCAGCCGACTTCGGTCTCTAATCGCGGCACGTTTCCGAATTTGATAAAACGCAACACGCTGCGGCTCGACAACGCCTTTTTCACTTTCGATGTGCGAACCTCGAAGATATTCAAATTTAACGAGAAAGTGTCGCTCGAAGCAATTTTTGAAGCCTTTAACCTATTCAACAATCGTAATCAAAGAAGTCTTCCCCGTCCGCTGACCTTCAATTTCGACGGAACCGTTTCGGCAGGTTTCGGCGAACCGCGACAGGTGCAGCTCGGTTTGCGTTTCAAATTTTAGGTCAGGCTCCGAACAGTTTGTTAAATTGAAAATAGCGGCAAATAATCTCAGATTTGCCGCTATTTTAATGAAATACATACATTTAAAATCTTGATGTCGTCAAAAACCTTCGATTCGCCTCGCCGCATAAATGCGCTGCTTCAAACAGGTTTTTTCCTGACAGGCATTGCCACGGTATTGATCGGACAGGTTTTGCCGATTCTCACCCGCAGACTCGAAATTAATGACCGCCAAGCCGGAGATTTTTTTATTGCCCAATTTGCCGGTTCACTTGCCGGAACGATTGCATCGACGTGGTTCGCGCGGCGCAATAAATTTTTAATGGCAAGCATTTTTGGGTTTATTCTTATCGCCGCCGGTGTTTTGTTTTTAAACTTTGATTCTTTCACACTTTGTCTGATCGGATTTTTTCTCAACGGTGCGGGCGGCGGGTTAACGCTTTTGTCGCTTAATATGATGACACTCGAAGTCAACCGCGAGCGTCCGGCTTCGGCTCTGAATATTTTGAACTTTTTTTGGGGTGTCGGCGCGATTTTGAGTCAGCCGTTTGTGGATTTTCTCAGTCGCGGAACAAACATTTGTATTCCGACTGCTGCCCTTGCAGTATTTTTTGTCGCTGGTGCTGTTGTTTTTAATTTAATTCCGCGCGAAATTGAGCAACATTTGCAGATTGATTCGGGCGGCGCGAAAGATGTTGCCGACCCACCGCCGATTTGGACAAATCCGATTGCGTGGATGATCGCCCTTTTCAATTTTCTCCACGTCGGGTTTGAAAGCGGAATGAGCGGCTGGCTTAAAACCTATACCGAACGACTGGCAAGCGAACCGACCGTCGTTTTATTTTCGCCGATACTTTTATATTTTTTGTTTTTCGTGACAGGACGCGGAATCGCGCCGTTTTTTTTGCGATTTATGAACGAAAACAAACTGCTACTTTTGAATCTGCTGACAATTCTGCTCGGAACTTCGGTCATATTGTTTGCTGAAAATCTTTTATTTTTAAGCGTCGGCGCGTCAATTGCCGGTTTCGGCACGTCTTCGATCTTTCCGACCAATCTTTCGCGTTTCAACAAAATCTTCGGCACAACCGCGACACGGCGGGCGACACCGTTTTTCTTGTGCGGAACGCTCGGTGCAGCGTTCACGACCTGGTTAATTGGTTTCTCGTCTAACTATTTCGGAGACTTGCGTTTCGGGATGTTCGTTTTATTATTTAGCGGTTTGCTGCTGGCTGCGCTCCAGACTTTTCTGTCACTTCAGAAAAAGCGAAACGAACCCACTTCTGTCAACTAAATCCCGCCGTCTGCCCGCCAATTTTTTCAGTTTGGTCTTTTCTTCAAGCTATGCAAAGTTTTAAGGCGGAAATTTGAAAACCAAGCAGCGCATTATTTCACAGATCAAAACTAAATTGGTTTTTCCCGCGATAATCTTTGTGCCGACATCGGAAAAACTTTGTCAATAAAATATGCCGATTGAATATTTGGAAATCGGTGAAGATTTCTCAAGTTCTGCATTCTAAGTGAAAAACCACAAAAGTAAAACTTTCCGGTTAACGGATTAACTCCGTAAGTATTTGAACCGCTTGGTTGCTCACAATTTGTGCCGTCTTTAGCTTCGGCAGCAGTTTTGAATGCCGGAAAATCCATCTTTCCGCTTAGTGCCTGAATTACGCGCGGATCGTCATTAAAATCAACTTTAATGCGTGTTTCCGGCACGACGCGGATTGGCGCAAGTGAATATTTCAGTAGGAATTTATAGTTTTCATCATCGGGTGTGATTACCGAATTAGGATATAGAATCGAACTCTGAAATAGAAAATCGTTTGAAGACGGAGGCTTTAGAATCGAATAACCGGCACCGCTTTTTTATATTTAATGATTGCCTTGATCGCCAACCCAGTTTGATTATCAACTATTCCCGATTCCGAAATCGTGTAAACGGCATTAAAGAGATTTAACCCGTAATTATTCCGCGCCCGGATGAGCATCCATTGAGTGATCATGACATCCGGCGGTGAATTTTTGCCGCCGAGTCCGACACTATGGGTGATAAAAGCCATTATTTATATCTCCCCGCAAAATTATTGACTTATTTGATCTGGGTTCAGATTATATTTTATCAAATCTAAGGTCAACAAAATTTTCAAATGGGCAAGGCGGCTTTTTTTACAGTTTATTTGTCAGCTAGACACAGAAGAAAGCTATATTTAGGCAATTTTCTAACAATAAATAAATATACGAAAAAATGTTTCGCTAATGGTTTGTGTTTCATATATTCGAAATCTATTTTAGAATCGAAATCAGATGAATGTGAAAACGACCAAAGAAGTTCAGCCGCCGACTGTCAAAACCGATTTTATCGGCGGACATCTACGTTCATTTCGTAAACGTCCGACTGAATTTTTAACAAAACTTTCAAAACTCGGTGACGTTTCAGCTTTTAAGATTGCCGGGGCAAACGCATTTTTGCTCAATCACCCGGACTTGATTCGGGATTTACTCGTCACCAATCATTCAAAATTTATCAAAGGTCGAGCTTTGCAACGGGCGAAAGGTCTTTTGGGCGAAGGACTTCTGACCAGCGAACGGGAATTTCATCTGCGCCAGCG
>JBDTSO010000207.1:0-5954 GCA_039931085.1 Acidobacteriota bacterium
AATTTTATTCGCCATCGGAACAATCGTTTCATTCGTCGGATGCGATTCGGCGAGTTTATCCAAAACAGCTTTTATAACCATTTTTTTATCGGCAATACTTGAATTGTCCTTTTCAATTAAACGACGTTTCTTGTCCGGTAAATACTGATTATAAAGAGGAACAGCCACTCTATACATTTTGTTTTGCGTCGCTTTCAAATCGGCTTCGGCGCGTTTTAATAAATCTTCCTTCGACATATCGGATGACAGCGCGAACTTCAACTTTTGCCGATATTTCGCGTCGCCCAAACGATAATCACCGTTCGAGCGCGGCAGCAAATCTTTTTCCAGCCAAGTTCCGTAATCCGTCAAATCGGCAATCGCCTTTGCTTGCGCGGGCGCGAGTTCGTCTTTCATTCCGGCTTCGTCGGCAAATGTCTGCAATTCGCCTTTGATAAGATTTATCACGCCTTTATTTTGCGTGATGGCGGTTTCGGTGTAAACGCGCGGCGGATTTTTCAAATTCGCTTTCGCGGCGGCGACAACCGACGGAATCGCTTCGAGCCGACCTCTGACGTTCGTCAATCTTTCTTTGAGCGGCGCAAAATTACGCGCAATCAAATCGTTGATCGCGCCGCCGACGTTGTAAGACATCGGATTCCATTCGTATTCGCGCAAAACGTCTAATCTGAATTTATTGTATTGCAGATTATCGCGCATAATCTGTGCGTCTATGTTGTTGACTTTGCTCAATTTATCGAACGGCATTTTGATAAGCTGCGCGTAAAAGGCATCGTTAAATTTACGCGAATTTTCAATGCCGGTTAAACTGTAATCGCTCAAACGATTATCGTAAGCGTGTTCGCCGAGATTGGTCGCCCATTCCGGGTTCATTTTCAAAAGTTCGGCAAGATATTTATTTGCCAACGCTTCAAATTGCTGATCTGCCGTTTCCTTTGCAAAAACCGTCAGCGATTGAAACAAAAAGACAACTATAAAAACCGCGATTGATATTTTGTTGAACATTTTAATTTCCTTTTATTGTGTAAATTTTGTTTATTATACCGAATTGTGATGATTGTGCGTAATGAAAACGCTGCACTAAAATTAACAACCTCGTCAACGCCGCGCTATCTTCTACTATTCCAATTATTCAATTTTTGCGTTATAAATGATTTTAATCAATATTTTCCAAAACACTACCAAATATGAAAAACAACAAACAAAACCGTCGTGAATTTCTACAGATTGGTGCGGCTGGTTTGACCGCGCTGACTTTTATGAAGAAAACAAATGCTGAAACGCAGACGAATATTCAAATTGAAGAAATTACCGTCAATGAATTGCAAGATGCGATGAAATCGGGCAAAACATCCGCCGTCGAAATTACGCGAAAATATCTTGAAAGAATCAGGGAAATTGACCCGAAACTCAATTCCATTCTCGAAACCAACCCGGACGCGCTGAAGATCGCCGAAGAAATGGACAAAGAGCGCAAAAACGGCAAAATTCGCTCACAAATGCACGGCATTCCGGTTTTGATAAAAGATAATATTGACACCGCCGACAAAATGAAAACCACCGCCGGAAGTCTGGCTTTGATTGACGCGCCGACCCCGAAAAATGACGCTTTTATCGTTTCGCAAATGAGAAAAGCGGGCGCGATAATTATTGGCAAGACGAATCTGAGCGAGTGGGCGAATTTTCGTTCGTCAAAATCTTCGAGCGGCTGGTCTGGACGCGGCGGACAAACTCATAATCCGTATATTTTAGACAGAAATCCGTGCGGCTCATCGGCGGGAACGGGCGCGTCAATCGCGGCGAATCTCGCCGCAGTCGGCATCGGCACGGAAACCGACGGTTCGATTATTTGCCCGTCAGCAACGTGCGGCATCGTCGGCATCAAACCCACTTTGGGTTTAGTTTCGCGTTCGGGAATTATTCCGATTGCACATTCGCAGGACACGGCGGGACCGATGGCGCGAACCGTGGCGGACGCGGCGATCTTGCTCGGCGTTCTGGTTGGAAATGATAAAAACGATTCGATAACTTCGCAAGCGACAAAAGGCGAAAACGATTATACGCGCTTTTTGCAAAAAGACGGTTTGAAAAATATGCGAATCGGTGTCGGGCGGCAGACTTTCGGAAGGAATTCCAAAATTGATGCCGTCGTCGAACCGCAGCTTCAGGTTTTAAAGGACGGCGGCGCTACTTTAATTGATATAGAATTTGAAAATCTCGACAAATTCGGCGATCCCGAATATCAGGTTTTGCTTTATGAATTTAAAGAAGATTTGAATAAATATCTCGCCGGACGCGGCGGAAAATATAAAACTTTGGCGGATTTAATAGAATTTAACAAAGCCAACAAAGACAAAGAAATGCCGTATTTCGGTCAGGAAATCTTTGTTCAGGCGCAGGAAAAAGCCGATTTGAATGATCGCGCATATCGTTTAGCTTTATTGCAAAGCAAACTCTACACGCAGGAACAAGGCATTGATGCGGTAATGAACAAAAATAAATTGGACGCTTTCGTCGCGCCGTCGGGCGGCGCGGCGTGGATGACCGATTTGGTCAACGGCGATTGCGGCGTGTTTGAAGGCTTAACGAGTTTGGCGGCGGTTTCCGGTTATCCGAGCATCACCGTTCCGGCTGGCTACGTGCAGGAATTGCCCGTCGGCGTAACATTTTTCGGACGAGCTTTTGCCGAACCGATGATAATAAAAATAGCTTACGCGTTCGAACAGGCGACAAAAGCGCGAAAAACGCCGAAATTTTTGCCGACTTACGTTTAGAAAAAATTTACAATTCAAGAATTTGGAAACGCTTTATTCCATTCGGTTTCGATGTTTTCTAAAACCTTGCAGTCGCAGTAGCCGCCGTTTTCATTGAGCCACGCAATGATTTTCGGGAACGGCAAACGATTATCAACCAAATACTGCATCGTAAATTTCGATGTGTGATCGCAAAGCTGTGTTTTGAAACGCGAACGAATATAATAGAAAAGTTCTTCCAAATCTTCCGGTTCAATCGGCAACGTCGCTACATATTCCGATAATTCCTGTTCGTTTAACTGCGACAAAATCTCGATTTGCCGCTTCTTTAAAATTGCCATATATTTCCTTAATATGATTTATTGAAATTTCAAATCGTTTATCGAGCGATTTTGCGCTTCCTCGATTTCCTTTTGCTTAACGCCTTCGCGCCCGTCATAAGCGAGAAACTTCGGCAGAAAAGCGGCAGTCATACCGACTGCCGCGACGCACAAAATGCCGCCGGAAACAATCGCCGTTTTTACGCCGTAATGTTCGGCGACGATGCCCATTTTGGCACTTCCGAGCATTGGACCGGTCAAATATGAAATCATTTCGATACTGGCAAGCCGTCCGCGCAAGAAATTCGGAATCGTTTGATTCCAAATCGAACCGCGAAAAATTCCCGAAATCATATCACAAAAACCTGCCGCACCGAGAAATAAAAGAGCGAAGATTAAGCTGTCCGACATTCCGAAGAAAATAATTGCCACGCCCCACAAAATCGCGGCAATTGTAACTAATAGACCGTGTCGGTGAACATTTTTTGTCCAGCCGGAAGTCAAACTCGCCAAAAGTGCGCCCGCCGCAATTGCCGCCGGAAAAAAGCCGACGTATTTGTCGCCGTAAATCATTGCTAACGCCGGATAAAGTGCCTGCGGCATCGCAAAAAACATTGCGGCGATGTCAATTAAATATGTTCCCATCAATTCCTGCCGACTCAAAGCGTATTTCCAGCCTTTGACGATACTTTGCAGGCTCGGACGTTCGGCGTTTTTAGGGGATGCGACGACATTTAGCGAAAATACGGCGATTAGCGACGCGATAAATGTGAACAAATCAATCGTATAGGCAACAGACGGAGAAAATTGCGTGGCGATGATTCCGGCAATCGCGGGCGATATAATCGCGCCGACGCTATAACGAATTGAATTTAAAGCCATTACCGCCGACATCAATTCATTGGGAATTACTTTTTGAATAAAAGATTCAAATGCCGGACGCTGAATTGCCGCAAAACCGGCGTGCAGCGCGACCGCAGCGAATAATAGCCAAATATGCGGATTTGGAAGAAGCGAATTGACCAGCAGAATCAAAGTTACCGAAGTTTGCCCGATTTCCGTCAGGCGCAGCATTTTTCGCTTGTCGAGCGCGTCAGCAAGCGCACCGCCGATGAATGCCAGACAAACCATCGGCACAAATTCGGCGAGATACAGATAACCGACCATCGCGCTCGAACGCGTCAGTTGATACATCTGCCACGGCACGACGATAAACGTCATCATCGAACCAAAAAATGAAACAAGCTGCCCGAAAAAGAGCAGCCGATAATCTCTCGAAATCTTGAGCGGCGTGATGTCAACCGCGAGATTTTTTAGAAAACTCATTTAGTTTTTTTGTCTTTTTTCTTCTCCGACAAATGTTCTTCTAAAAATTTAATCGTTCGCTGCCACGCGAGTTTGGCGGCGGCGGCATTATAACGCGCTTCGTTCGTGTCGTTGTGAAAGGCGTGATTTACGCCTTCATACATATACAATTCGTATTCGACATTATTCTTTTTCAAAGCCGCTTCATAAGCCGGAATTCCCGCGTCAATTCTTTCGTCCAAACCCGCGTAATGAAGCTGCACGGCGGCTTTGATTTTTGCCACATCTTCCACTTTCGGCTGACCGCCGTAGAACGCCACCGCTGATTTTAAATTTGCAGCATTGACGGCAAGCTGGTTTGCCATCGAACCGCCCCAGCAAAAGCCGACACAGCCAACGTTTCCGTTTGAATTTTTATAACTTTGTAAATAATTAACTGCCGCGACGAAATCGCCGACGGTTTTCGGATAATCGAGTTTACCGATCAATTCCCGCGCCTTGTCCGCATCGGCGGGAGTTCCGCCGCTTTGAGAAAGCGCATCGGGCGCGAGCGCGATAAAACCGGCGAGCGCGGCGCGGCGGGCGACATCTTCAATGTGCGGCTGTAAGCCTTTATTTTCGTGAATGATAACGACGGCGGGAATTTTCCCTTTTACTTTTTTCGGCATCGCTAGATAACCGCGCATTTTCCCGCTTGCGCCTTGATATTCAATGTATTTTGTTTCGAGATTTTTATCGTCTTTCGGAACAGTCTGCGCCTTCGTCTGATTATTTTCGAGGCTCGGCAAAAGTGCTAACGCCAATGCCGAACTACCCGCCAATTTTATCAATCGGTCAACAAAATCGCGGCGATTTATATCGTTTGAATGCGTGTATTCGTCGTAAAGATTTATGTATTTCTGTTCCATTTTTATTATTCTCCCAAATTACATTAGTTAATTGTCTTTAGCATTTTTATCAAGTTAAAATTAAAAATTAAGATTAGCATAATTTGAAAACAGTCAAAACTGTGAAATCAAGGCAGTTTATTCCGAATAAAATTAAGTCGCGTTTGCCGAAACTAAAAAAACTCCTGTTCTTGACACTTTCGCCCAATGCAATTAGTATTTATAGTTTCGGCTCTAAAGCTCGTATTGTATCTTTATGTTTGAGTCATTATCCGACAAATTAAAGAAATCGCTGAAAAATCTGCGCGGCGAAGGCAAACTTACGCCTGAGCATGTGGATATTGCGTTGCGCGAGATTCGGATGGCTTTGCTCGAAGCCGATGTCAATTATAAAGTTGCGAAGGATTTTGTTGACAGCGTTCGCGCAAAAGCCGAGGGTCAGGAAGTTTGGCAGGATTTAAAACCGCACGAGCAAGTCGTCAAAATCGTTTATGACGAACTCGTCGAATTGATGGGCGGAACTTCGTCGCGGCTCGTATTTACCAAGCAAATTCCGAACGTCGTGATGGTCGTCGGGCTGCAAGGTTCGGGTAAAACGACCTCGACGGGGAAAATTTCCAATTGGCTGGCGAAAAATCAGGAACGCAAACCGCTGCTTGTTTCGGTTGACGTTTATCGTCCGGCGGCGC
>JBDTSO010000208.1:0-5914 GCA_039931085.1 Acidobacteriota bacterium
ATCATATCAATGGTATATTTTGAGAAGTTCGGACAACAGTATGTTCTCGGTGCAGTTTGGAGCGAAACCGGATTACACGACGCAGAATGATTACGATGGTGACGGCAAAACAGATGTTTCCGTTTATCGTCCACAAACAGGAACATTCTTTGTTCTCAACAGTTCGGGCGGCGTAACAGCCAGACAGTTCGGACAAAACGGAGATTATCCGGTCGCTAATTACGACACACATTAAAAACTGACTGTGGTTGCTGCGTCGTTCCTCCTAACGAAAGGCGCGGCAACCATTAAATTTATGGGAAGGAGTAGAAAAAATGAAAAAAGTCTTATATGAAAAAGGTTTGAAAATGACTCGCATTTTCTTTGTTTTATTATTGTGCTTAGGATTAACAGGATTGCCGACTTTCGCATCAAGTCACGCCGAAGCACCACTCATCGCAATGGACAGATATGCCGACAATACCGACGTTTACGCTTTCCGCAGCACGGAAGCGGGACGCACCGGTTTTGTTACAATTCTCTCCAATTTTATTCCGCTTCAAGGACCTTCGGATGGACCGAATTTTTACCGTTTTGATGACACCGTTCTGTATGAAATCAAAATTGATAACACCGGAGACGGAATCGAAGATATTACATATCAATTCCAATTTACAACTCAAACTGTAAATCCGAATACGGTATTGGATATGAGTACTGTTAACGTAGATGGAGTAATTAGTTCACTGACGGACTTGGATTACAATCTTCCGCAGACTTATACGGTTCGTCGTGTTGATCGGCAGGGAAGTCGTCGCGGACAATTTGTTGCGGGCGGACTTCGTACGCCTCCGGCAAATATCGGACCGCGTGTAACACCGAATTATGAAGCCAATTTAGGTCAGCCGGCAGTTTATACTGTCCCCGGCGGCGGAAAAGTTTTCGCCGGCACACGCGATGAAGGATTTTTCCTTGATCTCGGTGTTTTTGATGCAATCGGTTATCGTTCAGTCAGCGACACAGGCGGCGTTGATTCGACAAGAGGCAGAAATATCAGCACGATTGCCATTGAAGTTCCAATTGAAGATTTGACTGCTACAAGAACCGTTCCAAGCAGTTCTACCGATCCGAATGCGGTTGTCGGCATTTGGTCAACTGCCAGCCGCCGTTCAACCAGCGTCATTCGGGCAAACGGAACACGAGAAACCGACGGCGCGTGGAGACAAGTTTCCAGACTCGGCAATCCGCTTATTAACGAAGTGGTTGTGCCTCTCGGTTTGAAGGATGCTTTCAACTCGCTGTCACCGTCGTTAGATTACACTGTAGCTCCGGTAGTAGCAGCTGTGCTTGATCCAGAACTTCCGAAGGTCATCAAGTTGGCTTTGGCAACTTACGGTCTTTTTGACGGAACTAAAGTTAACATTAACATTCCGCCCGCGCCGCGTAACGATATTGCGACGATTTTTGTAACGGGTATTCCTGCTGGAGCTGTTCCGGGTGCGCCGAACTACACGACGTTCCTTTCCGACGGAAATGCACACGAATTCCTGCGATTGAATGTTGCAATTCCGCCGACCGCTTCCGGCTCGGTCAGCCGTTTAGGATTACTCGGCGGCGACATTGCCGGTTTCCCGAACGGACGGCGCGTAACGGATGACGTTGTGGATATTGAACTCCGCGCATTACTCGGCGGAACTCCTTTCACACCGGCATTCAATGTCGCACCGAATAACACTGTCGGTGACGGCGTTAGTGTGAACTTTGAAGGATTTTTGTCGCGTTTTCCATATCTTCAAACTCCGAATCAGGGAAATCAACCGAGTACGGTCAATTTCCCGGCTACGGGTACATCTGCGCGAGCAGAAGAAGGCAGAGCGACTGAAACCAAGGGGTCTGACCTCTCGAATGTTGACGGAAACAATAATCTCAAAAGATAGTTGTTTTCTCAAAATTTAAGCGACAAATCAAGCGGCAGTGCCGCTTGATTTGTCTTTATACACTATTTAATTATTTAATTATGCGAAACATAAAATTCTTGACGATTTGTATTATTCTTGTCGGCGTTTTATTTTGTTTGTTTAACACATCCTGCACCCAAAATTCAGCGTCCGTCGGCGAAAAATCTCAAAGTAAAGAAAAGGGCGCGGAATTTTCCGAAACTTCGACTTCGACAAATCTGCAAATCGCCGCCGCTCAACAACTGATTGAAAAAAATCCAAATGCACCAAACGGTTATAATGCTCTCGCCATCGCTTATATCCACATGGCACGCGAAACGGGAGATTTCAGTTTAAATTCAAAAGCCGAAACAGCCGTCAATCGCGCTCTTGAAATCGAATCTGCCAATTATGACGCACAACGAATCAAGGCATCTTTGCTTTTAACTTTTCACCGCTTTCAGGAAGCTTTGGAGTTTGGAACGCAATTACAAAAAGAACATCCGCAGGACCCGATTGTTTATGGCGTTTTAACCGATGCCAATGTAGAACTTGGTAATTATAAAGAAGCCGCCGACGCGGTTCAGAAAATGGTTGACTTGCATCCGAATATGGAATCTTACGCTCGCGTTTCCTACGTTCGTTATTTCTACGGCGACAGCGACGGCGCGATTGACGCGATGAAAACTGCGGCGAAAATTGCTGACCCGGCAGACAAAGAAGCACAGGCTTGGTGTCTGGTGCATTTGGGCGACGAACTGTTCAAAGTCGGGCGTTATGATGAGGCGGAAAAGGTTTATGATCAGTCTTTAAAAACTTTCCCGGATTATCATTTCGGACTCGCCGCCAAAGGTAAAGTTCGCGCGGCAGCGGGTGATTATGAGAATGCTGCCAAGTTTTATACGCAGGCGCAGGAACGAGTTCCGCTGACTCTGACGGATATTGCGCTCGGTGATATTTACACAAAATTAGGCAAACCGGACGAAGCGCAAAAACAGTATGACTTAGCCGAATTTATCGAACAAAAGTTTGGCAACATTGACCAACGGACACTTGCGCTTCTCTGGGCTGACCACGACATAAAACTTGACGAAGCTCTTCAACTCGCCACTGCCGAACACGAAAAGCGAAAGGATATTTTAACGGCAGATATTTATGCCTGGTGTTTGTATAAAAAAGGACAATTTGAGGAAGCCAAAAAAGTTATAACAGAGGCGATGCGTATGAAAACAAAGGACGCGCGGATTTTTTACCACGCGGGAATGATTGAAAAAGAGTTGGGAAACAAAAGAGCCGCCGTTGATTATCTGCAAAGAGCAATCAAATTAAATCCGGCTTTTGATATTCTGCAAATCGAAACCGCAAAAGCAACATTGCAGGAACTGAAATAGAACTACTCTGTTGATATTGAATGAGTTACTCGCCGGTCAGATATTTTCTAAGCGCGGAAACATTGACGATAAGCGGATTATTACGTTTATAATCTACAAATCCGCGCTGTCTTAATTTACTCATTGTAACGGAAACGTGCGGACGACTCATTGCCGCCATTTGCGCTAATTCATTATGGCTGAATGGAAGAACGACCTCATCGGAATCTTTCGTCGTTACGCCGTATTTTCGATTTTGCATTGTCGCCAAATGAAGCAGCAAATGTCCCAATCTTTCTTCTGCGCCGCGATTTGCCAAAATTTCGACACGCCTTTGCACATCTGCCAGTCTGACACAGTAAGTCCACACCAAAGCCGCCAAAACTTCGCGGTTCATTTGCATATAATCCATAAAATCGCCGAGCGTTACGGCAACAGTTTCACTCGGCGCGGCGGCGCGGGCAATCGAACCGCGTTTGTCATATTTTCCGCAAAAACATAATTCGCCAAATGGCTTTCCTTCTTCGACGTTCTGCACAACCGCTTCGTGTCCTTCCGCATCGCTGAAATAAATTACGATCTGTCCTCTTTGCAAAAAGTAAATTTTATCCGAACGGTCACCAGGCAGCCAGACGAAAGAATCTTTGTGATGCCGCAGAATGTTGCCGAGCGAACCGTCGTGCGGCAAATGTTCAATCGTCAATTCAGACAGTGTGCGACAGTCGGAGTGTTGATTTGGCGGAAACTCGAACGGATATTACTTTTTCGTTCTAATTAAAAATACGAAAGCAGTTTTTTTGACCACGCTTCTCATTTCGAAAATTTCGGTAACAAACAATTCATTCATAATCTTCAGCGG
The DNA here is from genome assembly GCA_039931085.1 of Acidobacteriota bacterium. Lineage (GTDB taxonomy): Bacteria > Acidobacteriota > Blastocatellia > Pyrinomonadales > Pyrinomonadaceae. The sequence goes on from JBDTSO010000208.1 coordinate 4,146, forward strand.
CAGTCGAGCAGTTATGGAACTTTAATTTTGTCGTTTTATAACTTATGTGGCTTTACGCACAGATTAAATAATTTTAATGCATTAGACTCATCGCTCATAATAAAATTCGGTGAACATAAAAGCGATGAATCAGGCAAACGAAAATAACGGTCAGATGATTTTAGTTGTCAATGACATTGAGGCGACGCGCAAAAGTATCGAAGTATTGTTGACCAGCGACGGCTACTGTATCAAAACGGCGAAAAACGAGCAAAAGGCGGCGCACGCGGCGCGTTTTAACCATCCTGATTTGATGCTCGTCAGTCTTGACGGGAAAACCGACGACGTTATCGCCGGCGTTTGCCGTATTCGTAAAAGCGCGGCTTTGAGCGAAAATGTGCCGGTTATCATTTTTTGCGCCGACGAAGTAAAAGAAGGCGACGAAGTAAATGTCGAGCGCAACATTTATCTGACCTGCCCGGATAATTTTAATCAATTGCGAAATTTTATCAATCGTCTGCTGCAGAAATCACAAGACCAGGGTAAACTCACTGTGGAAAAGAAAATTATAACGCCAGAAGTCTTTGGTACTCATTTCTGACTATTTCATAACATTCACAGGTTGTTTCTTCAAGCTTCTGCCGGTCGAGAATTTGAATATGACCGCGTGAATAGCTGACCATTCCGGCATCCTGAAGTCGTCCGGCAGCAACCGTTACGCCTTCACGCCGCACGCCGAGCAGATGCGCGATTATTTCCTGCGTCATAATAATTTCATCTTTCATCACGCAATCGTGGCAAAAAAGAAGCCAGCGACAGAGCCTTTGTTCAAAATTGTGCAGACGATTGCAGGCGGCGATTTGGGAAATCTGTGTTAAGAGCAGTTGCGTGAAACAAAGCAGAATTCTTTGCAAATCTCCGCCGCGCGAAAATTCTTCACAGATGATTTCGGCTCTGATTTTAAGTGCGCCGCCCGCCACCTGCACAATTGCCTGATTTGGTGTCGTCCTGCCACCGAGAAAATTTGAAATGCCGATTACGCCGCATCTGCCAACCATCCCCATTTCAGCGGTCGAGCCGTCTTCGGTCGTATAAATAAAAGAAACAATCGAACTGGTCGGAAAATAAATGTGCGGCATCTCGTCGCCCGAATCAGAGATAACGTCGCCGAGCGACAGTTCGGCAGGCTTGAACGACGGCAGCAATTGTTTGAATTTTTCGTCAGGCAGCGCGGCAAGCAGCAGGTTCTTCTTACCATCACAACAAATAGGCGCGGCAATCATTGAATTTCTAGTTTCGGTTGCCTTGGTTTTCGTCAAAAGCATAAATACATCTCTCAAAATTTGATATGCGAAATAACATATCAGCAAATAAAAATTTAACTATGTTAGCCGGCTAACATAAAGCTTTTTGTCGTTCGGTTTTTAGTCATTAAAATATACCTTTTTATCTGTAAAACAAATCATTTTTTCTATGTGTATAAAAACGCACAGAAAAGCTGATTGGAAAAATTATAAAATTTTCAACATTCAATCCAACTGTTGCAAAAGCAGATTCGGTAACAATTAAATACCGAAAATGCACGACAGAAGTAAAAACCGCTTCAAAGGAAAAATGTTCGTGAACGGTAATTTTATTCCCGAATAAATGATCGGCGTTTGAAAACTTTGTGCGGATTCGGGATTGGTCACCGGCTGATTTCGCCTTCGTGCCGGTGATGACGGCGATGGTTATTCACTTCATCCTCTCGATGATCTTTGGAGTAATTCTCGCTTTTGTCATCAACCGAT
>JBDTSO010000209.1:0-5897 GCA_039931085.1 Acidobacteriota bacterium
TTCGACCCAATGGTTAAAAGCCATTTGCTCTACCGACTGAGCTATCGGACCACATTTTGAGAAACAATTCACTAACTTTTTTTAAGCTAACGAAACTTTAGATTTTAATAAGCGGGAAGCAGAAAATCAAGTTTAGAAAGCGATTATTTTATTTAAACCAACTTTCCATCACTGAATCTGGCAAAATAATTGTCTGATCGCGCTCCGGTCCGGTGGAGATTAGACCGATTTCCACGCCGATTGACTTTGATAAGAATTCGACGTATTCACGCGCCTTTTCCGGCAAATCTTCAAGTTTTGTTGTTCCGAGAGTTTCGCTCTTCCAGCCTTCCAGAGTTTCGTAAACTGGTTTTATCTGCCGCAAATCCAGCGAAACTGCCGGAAACGTATCAATTTTTTTGCCGTCAATTTCGTAACCGACACAGACTTTGATTTTGTCCAAAGCGTCGAGAACGTCCAATTTTGTCAGCGCAACCGAATTGAAACCGTTTAATTCCGCCGCATATTTTGTCGCCACCGCATCGAACCAACCGCAGCGGCGCGGGCGTTTCGTTACCGAACCGTATTCGTTGCCGCGCTGCCTGATTAAATTTGCCACATCTTCCTCGTCATCAAGCATTTCCGTCGGAAACGGACCTTCGCCGACGCGCGTTGTGTAAGTTCTGACAATTCCTAAAACGCCGGAAATATGATGCGGCGGAATGCCCGCACCAACTGCCGCGCCGCCCGCCGTCGGATTTGACGATGTTACGAACGGATAAGTTCCGTGATCAACGTCTAAAAGCGTGGCTTGTGCGCCTTCGAGCAGGATTTTTTTGTTTTGTTTTCCGGCTTCGGACAAAAAATGTGAAGTTTCAGTAACATACGGGCGCAGCCTTTCGGCTAGAGCGGAAATTTCTTCGTAAATTTCATCGGAACGAAGCGGTTCGCGTCCGTAAAGAACAATCACGCGATTGGCTTCCGCCAAATTTCTCTCGATTCTCGATTTAAGAAGTTCGGGAACAAGCGCGTCGGACACGCGAATGCCGCGCCGTCCGGCTTTGTCTTCGTAAGCCGGACCGATGCCGCGCAGAGTTGTGCCGATTTTTTCGTTGCCTAGGCGTTCTTCCGATGTGTGATCTAAAGCGCGGTGATATGGCATTATAAGATGTGCGCGGCTTGAAACCTTCAATCTGTCCGGCGAAACCGAAATTCCCTGCGCTTCCATTTGATCAACTTCTTCAAAAAACGCCTTCGGGTCAATGACCATTCCGTTGCCGAGAACGCAGGTTTTGCCTTCGTGAATAATACCCGACGGCAAAAGCCTCAGAACAAACGCTTTATCGCCGACGTAAACCGAATGTCCGGCATTGTGTCCGCCTTGATAACGCGCGACAATATCGAATCTGTCCGCTAATAAATCAACAACTTTTCCTTTTCCTTCGTCGCCCCATTGTGCGCCGATTATCACAATTATCATATTTCATTTATTAGTTATCAGCTTTATTGACTGATGACTGAATTTCCCATTCTTCCTTTAACATTGCATAAACCGCCCAATCTCGAAACTCTCCGTTGAGCCATTCGACTTGTCGGTGAATACCTTCCAATTGAAAACCGAATCTTTCGGGAATCGCGCGGCTTTTCAGATTTTCGACGTTGCAGTTTATTTGCAGACGATTCAGACCGAATTCGCCGAACAAATAATCAAACAACGCCCGACAACACCGCGTCATAATTCCCTTTCCCTGCGCTTCTTTCGCCAGCCAATATCCGATGTGCGCCGATTTATTTTTTGCATCCAAATTATGAAATCCGACTCCGCCAATAAATTTTTCTCTCAAAATAATACTTGCGCTAAAACTGCCGTTATTGGCAAATTCAGTCAAATTATATTTAACAAACTCACGCGCCGAATCAATCGAATATGCGTCAGTTGCCCAAGGCATCCAAAGTTTTAGCTCTTCCAGATTTTCCAGAACAACTTTGGTGATTTCTTCGGCGTGATTCTGCTGCGATAAAATCAGTTTTAAATTTTCATCTATTTGATAGCTAAACATTTACGATCTTGTCATTTGATAAAGCGCGACGTAATTTCGCGCCGCATTTTCCCACGAATTATCTTCGGTCATTCCGTTCCACTGCAATCTGCGCCACGCTTCAGGCTGATTATATAAAAATAATGCTTCGTAAATTTTCTCTAAAAACTTATCCGCGTTGAAATCTTTGAACTTAAAGCCGTTGCCTTTGCCGCTCACGACATCGAAATTCTGCACGGTATCTTCCAAACCGCCGACCGCACGAACGATTGGAATCGTGCCGTAACGCAGCGAATACATTTGATTCAGACCGCACGGCTCGAAATTCGACGGCATCAGAAACATATCCGCGCCGGCTTCGATCAAATGCGCTAAATCTTCGTTGTAGCCTTTGAAAACACCAACTTGACGCGGCGCGTAATCTCTCAGCTTTTGCAAAAAATCTTCGTAACTTTTATCGCCCGAACCAAGCGCGATAAAATACGCGCCGGTGTTCAGAAGTTCGCCCGCAGTTTGCTGAATAAGTTCAAAACCTTTCTGCGCAGTTAGTCGTGTAACACTCGCATAAATCGGGCGTTCGAGATCAACGGGCAGCATAAAATGATTTAACAAGGCGCGTTTGCATTCCCGTTTGCCGTCGAGATTTTGCGTGTTAAAATGCGTGGGCAAAACTTTATCGGTCGCCGGATTCCATTCGTCGTAATCAACGCCGTTGACGATGCCGAAAAATTTATCGCTTCTCTGCCGCAACAGCCAATCGAGTCCGTAGCCGTTTTCCGCCTCCTGAACTTCTTTGGCATAAGTGCGCGAAACCGTCGAAAGCATATCCGCCGTAGATAAACCTGCTTTTAACGCCGAAGCCGCGCCGTCCGCCATAAACGCATTGCGCTCGAAATCGCTGCCGAAACCCATTTTCCAGAGTTCTTCCGCGCCGAAAACGCCTTGATACGCGAGATTGTGAATCGAAAAAACCGTCCGTGTGTTGCGCCAATAAGAATCCCAAAACCGCAGATGTGCGATTTTCACCGCCGCGAACCCACAGTGCCAATCGTTCAATTGAACAATATCCGGCGGCGCACCGACGCGCTTAATTAACGCTAACGCGGCTTGATTGAAAAACGCGAAACGCTCGTAATCTTCACGGAAACCGTAAATCGAAGAGCGATGAAAATACTCCGGCGCGTCAATCAAAAACGTCGGCGAACCGTTCGCTTCACTGTAAAAAGCCTTGGCGCGAAAAGTCCTGCCGCGCCATTCGACATTTAAATCGTCAATCGCCAAATGCCCGATGTCTTTGCCTTTTGTCTGCAAATACAACGGCGTAATCAAAAAAGCGTCAACGCCGACGCGCCGCAAAGCCTTCGGCAACGCACCGGAAACATCCGCCAAACCGCCCGTTTTTGAATATGGAACTGCTTCCGCAGCTAGAACCGCTACTCGCAAAATGTCTTTCCTCTTTTACTTTCCTCTTTTATCTGAAATGTGATTCAACCATTGAGATTCTAACAAGACTTCCGTCATTCGTCTATTTGATGACAAACGGAAAAATTTAAAAGCCGGATAGAAAATTTTATCCGGCTTTTAGCTGCCGCCCGCCATCTGCCATCTAAAGATGTTTTTCTTTCTTGACTTGACCGCTTAACAGAGTAAAAATTAGAGAAATCACGGTTTTTAAGAAAAGCGGATATGGCAATAAGTCCAATTAAAAACTTTCAAATCAAATACGTTGCGAAAAAACCTGACAAGCGCGGCGAAAACGAAAATTTAATTATTTATGTCGAGGTTTTTATATGAAACAATGTTCGAAGTGCAATCGCACGTATGATGATTCGCAGGCATTTTGCTTGATGGACGGAACACCGCTGACCGTTGAAGTTGAACAGGAAACAGTGGCGCGGCAATCGCCCGCGCCAAAGAAAAAAAGCAGATTTTTGCTGTGGCTCGGATTAGTCGGTTTGGTAATTTTAATCGGCGCGGTCGCCGCTGCATTTGTGGCTTACAGTTTCTTCAAGACCGACGAAACAGCGCGGACGAAACGCCAAACCAATGTCAGCGTTCCAAAGACCTCGACATCACCTTCGATTACCCCTTCGACACCGGAAGTTACAATGACACCGGACATAACGCCCGAAAGTTCGCCGACGGCGGAGTCTTCGCCGAAAACCGAATTGCAGAAACCGACACCAAACACTGATGATGCCGACGAAATAACGCCGATTCAGTGGAATACGTCAGCAGTCAGCTTCAAAAACGACGACGGTCGCACATACAAATTCCGTTGTCCTCCAAACGGTACGGCGGGTTCGATTTGGGGCAGCGACATTTACACGGCGGATTCCTCGATTTGCACCGCCGCCGTCCACACCGGACTGTTCAGCCTCGCCGACGGCGGCGTTGTGACCATCGAATTTCGTCCCGGTCGCCAAACTTACGGCAGCACCGAACGCAACGGCATCACATCAAACACCTACGGCGAATACCAGCACAGTTTCGTCGTGCGTTAGATTTGGTAAATCATTTGATATAATTCAACCGTTATGACAGACATTCAATACATTTCTGATGCAAAGGGCAATCCGGTCGGTGTCATCGTGCCGATAGAAATTTGGCACGAAATCGAATCGGAAAAGGAAACGGCTTATCTGACCAAAAGCGAAACTATGAAAAAGCAACTTTTGGAAGCCAAAGAGCGCGGCGAAACTGACAGGAATTTCTGGCTGTCGGCGAGCGCAGATTCGCTGAACGAAATCTGGAACAACGAGGAAGATGACGTTTATGCCGAAACGCCCGATTTATCGAATGGAGAATTGATATTGAGCGCGGAAGATTTATTTTTGGAACTCGACCGAAAAGAGAAATCAGCTTAAAGATTCTTATGAACAAACTCTACTACGGTGACAATCTCGACATCTTACGCAAATTCGTCCGCGACGAAACGGTTGATCTTTGTTATATTGATCCGCCGTTTAATTCCAAGCGCAATTACAATCAGATTTACAACAACATCGGGCAGGAAGACCGCGCACAGGCGCAGGCGTTTGTTGATACTTGGACGTGGGACGACCACGCCAACGAATGTTTCGACGAGATTTTGACGAATAAAAACGGCGTGCAGACCCAGCAGTCAATCGCGCTCATCAGCTGTTTGGAGAAAGTTCTCGGCAAAGGCGCGTTGTTCGCCTATCTCGTTTCGGCTTCTCTTTTGTTTTTCAATTAAATTATTGAAAACCATCTTCTAATATGATAATTTCATCTTAAATTGTGAGGTAATTATGGCAAAAAAATCATATCACGTAATAGCTAAATCGGATGGTCAATGGAGTGTAAAAAGAACTGGTGCTGACCGTGTAACAGGAAACTTCCCCACAAAAACAAGGGCTGTTACAACTGCGAGAGAATTAGTTACTAAATCCGGCGGCGGAGAACTTATTATCCACGAGAGAGACGGCAGAGTCAGCAAAAGAGATTCTTACGGTAATGACCCGACTCCGCCGAAAGACAGTAGAAGAGATTGCGGCGGCAGTAATCCGCGTTTAGTAAAAGGGTAGAGCAAAACGTAAAACAATATGGCAAACCCACCTGACCCGAATTTCGAGAAAAATGTATTCATAAATTGCCCTTTCGACTCTGCCTACAAATCTTTGCTTCGTCCTTTATTATTTACGATTCTTTATTTTGACTTCAATCCGAAAATAGCTTCTGAACGCTCTGATTCGGCAGAACAAAGAATAGACAAAATATGCGAGTTCATAGAATCCTCAAAATATAGTATTCACGATTTATCAAGACTTAAATCAATGAAGAAAAATGAATATGCTCGCCATAATATGCCGTTTGAGTTAGGGATTGATTACGGAAGTCGAAAGTTTGCAGAAAATC
>JBDTSO010000210.1:0-5897 GCA_039931085.1 Acidobacteriota bacterium
CCGGATATTTGATGAGCGCGGACGAACGGCAGGAAATTATCGAAATAACGCCGGTCGGCAGACAGGAAACGCGCCAGTTGTCGAAGGAAATTTTGTGCGACATTATGCAGCCGCGAGCCGTGGAACTTTTACAGCACATCGCGCACGAGGTTTTCGGTTCGGGAAATCAAATTTCGAGCGGCGTAGTTTTGACCGGCGGCGGTTCGTTAAATCGCGGAATGGTAGAGATCGCCGAACAGGTTTTTGACGCGCCGACACGAATCGGATTTTTAGAGGAAAAACACTTCGGCGGCTTGCTTGACGAAGTGCAAAGTCCCGAATGGGCGGTGGCGGGCGGCTTGGCATTGTCTTCAATGCGCTCGCAAATTCGTGAACAAAATGCGGGCGGACGTTCGCCAACGCGCAAAGTTACCGAATGGTTTGAAAATTTTCGAGAAAAATTTAGATAATTTTACAAAAAATTAACATTTCAACTGGATTTTTCACCCCAAATCGTTGTATGCTGATTCGCCAGATACACAATATGTTGTTGAAATTATAAATTCTCTCGAAAAATCACCACGATTATTTTTAGCGATCGTATTTTACTTTATAAAGGAATCATAAATATGACTACAAACAGCCTTCAAAACAATAAAAAATTGAATATGAGCTTTGATGAAACGCCCGTCATCGGCGCGCGAATCATTGTCATCGGTGTTGGCGGCGGCGGGAATAACGCGGTCAATCGAATGATTGAAGCGGGCATCAAAGGGGTGGAGTTTATCGTGGTAAATACGGATTTGCAAGCCCTGAACGATTCAAACGCTCCGATAAAAATTCAACTCGGCGGCGAATTGACGCGCGGACTCGGCGCGGGCGCGAATCCGAAGGTCGGACGGCAGGCGGCTATCGAAGATACCGATAAAATCATAGACGTTTTGCAGGATGCCGATATGGTTTTCGTTACAACCGGACTCGGAGGCGGAACAGGCACAGGTGCCGCGCCTGTGATTGCCGCGCTCGCCATCGAACTCGGCGCGCTGACGGTTGCCGTCGTTACCAAACCTTTCACCGTCGAAGGCAGAAAGCGAATGAAGCAAGCCGACGAAGGTTTAGCCGAACTGCGCGGCTGTGTTGATACGATCATTACGATTCCGAATTCGAAACTCAAGGAAGTCGAAGAAAAAATTTCCATAATGGATGCGTTCCGCCGCGCCGATGATATTTTGCTGCAAGCCGTTCAGGGAATTTCGGATTTGATTACCGTTCCCGGCACGATCAATCTGGATTTCGCGGATGTCAAATCGGTGATGCAGGGAATGGGCGTAGCCTTGATGGGCATCGGACACGGCAGCGGCGAAGGCGCGGCAGTCAAGGCGATGAAGGAAGCGATTGATTCCAAACTGCTCGAAGAAAATTCGATCAGAGGCGCACGCGGCGCGTTAATCAATATCACGGGTTCAAAAAATATGCCGCTTGACGAAATTGAAGAATCCATCTCGCTGATTCACGAAGAAGCCGACGAAGATGCAAACATTATTTTCGGTACCGTTTTTGACGAAACAATGGAAGACCGAGTGAAAATAACTGTCATTGCTACCGGCTTCGATAATCAAGAAAAGGCGGCAAACCCGCAGTCAACGTCTGCCGCCGCCCACAGCGACGGATATATGGCGACGGCAGCGGCTTATCAGGCTTTGAAACCGTCAGACGAGAAAAAAGAAGAAGATATAAATGTCCCGACGTTTATTCGTCGTCAGGCTGATTAAATTGTAAATGGCGAATGGTGGATGAAACCTTTGCGGCTACCCCATTTACCATTTTCTTTAATCGTGAAAATCTTTTTCTTGCCTGCTTAAATCTGGAAAGTTTTGATCCTCATCGAACTAAAATTATAAAGGACACAATTATGAGGGAAAACTACAAGGATCGGAATTTTCCGCATCAGAGGGAAAATTCTGAATCACGGAAAAAACAGCCGCCGCCAAATGAAACCAACGCGGAAACTTATTATTACAAAAAACAGATAGATGCGCGCACAAAAATGACGATTGTTTTGCAGGACGGCGAAGAAATCGAAGGTACAATCGAATGGTATGATCTCGACGCGCTGAAAATAAACCGTCAGGACGCGCCTAATTTGCTTTTACCGAAACACAACATCAAATATATGTTCAAAGCGGAAGAAGAATAGCTTCAAATAAGCAACTTTTCCGCCATTTTCACAAGAATTAGCGGCGCAATTTTTGTTTTGTAAAAAAGCACATTTTCACTTTCCCAAAGCGGCTCTTCGCGGCTGCCGCGCAATTCCTGCGAAGCGGCGATAATAAATTTTTTGTAGTTTGCCGACTCGAATTCTTCCAGTCGTTTTTGCAGGCTTTTCGGTGTCCAAAAGCCTAAAATATCCAAATATATTTTTTTATTTTCCGGCGAAATTAAAACCAGATCGGGAATAAAAGCGGTTTTGCCCAAATCAATTACTTTTTTGTTTTCTTTTAACTGCCAGTCAGTCGAAGATTTTTCCCAATTTTTGAGCAGTTTGTCTATGTCGGGATTCTCATATTCCGGTTCATCAAAATAACACGATGTCAGTTCGGTTTGTTCGTCGCTGAGTTCGTAAAAAGCATTTCCTCTTTCCTTGTTAGAGATTTCCGCGCGAAGTTTCCAATTTTTGCAAAGCAATAAAGCGGGCAGAAAAACCGACATTTGGATGCCGTATTTTTGCGAACGATGAAACAGCGAAGCCGCGCCGGTCAATGTAATTTCGTATCCGTTCACAGCGTTTCCGGTAACCGAATGAATCAAGCCGAAATGTTTTATCCAGCCGAAAATCGCGCGGTAATTCGCCGCTTCCGATACGGCGACGCGAATTTTCATCTCGACGCATCTGTAAAGCAAGGCTTGCGCCTGTGCCAGATTATAGCGGTCAAGCAAATCTTTCGGCACGATTGTTTCAAACGACATCAATTTTTGATTTGCTGACAAATCGGCGTAAAGATTGGCGAAAATAGTGTCGGCATCGGTTTTGAATTCGGCGGCGGCGATCTCCAAAACTTTTATTTTCGATTCTGAATCAGGCAAAACGGGCTGAAATTTGCGGGCTTCAAGAAAGACTTTTTGGCGAATTTCGACAGGTTCGGCAGGCGCGGAAACTTCAAATTTGCAGCGGTCGGTTAAAAGTTTTATGAAACCGCGCAAAATCCGATAATCCGTTCCCGTTCCGACATATTCTTCGAGTTCGCCTTCGAGTTCGCCGCGTGTTTTGCCAACAAATTCATCGAAAATTTCGATTAAAACCTCTGCGTCGCGCAAATATCCTTCGTTGTCGGTTTTGATAAGGCGCGGGGAGATTTTGTCGCCGCGCTGAAAGTTGATTGCTAAATCTGATGTCAACATTTTATCGGATTTTGTTTCTTTGCAAACTTAAAATTGTGAAATAATACACGAAAATTTGTTTTTCTTCTCACCTTATTATTTTTAAACAATTTAAGCCGGTGATTAATAGTTTCAAATTGTTTTGAAACTTTTGAGTTCACACTTCAGCGTGCGCCCGCCAGCGAAGCGCGGCGGTTTGGCAAACTAAAGTTTGAAATCAAAACGTAATACAAAATTTTGCAAAGTTTTTGCTTACTCGCTTAGTTTTATATCAAGTTTTGTTTAACCTTTGCAAATTCGGGAAAAAATGAGAAAATCTCTGTTTACGGAAAAATCTGCATTTTTGGACGGATACAACACTCAAACGCGGAGGGTTCGACGAGTCAAACAATAATCAGCAAATGCCAAATTCCGAAATTTTAGAAAAACTTTTTGCCGGCGAGCCTCGTGCGGTGGCGCGGGCGATTACAAAAGTCGAAAACGGCACGGATTCCGCTGCCGAGATTATGAAAGCTGTTTTTCCGAAAACGGGAAACGCGCTCATTATCGGCATCACAGGTTCGCCCGGCGCGGGAAAATCTTCGCTTGTTGATAAACTCGCCCTATTTTACCGCGACAAAGGCGAAAAAATCGGCATCGTTTGCGTTGACCCGTCGAGTCCGTTTTCAGGCGGCGCGATTCTCGGCGACAGAATCCGTATGCAAACGCTCGGACTTGATAAAAATGTTTTTATTCGTTCGATGGCGACGCGCGGAAATCTCGGCGGACTTTCGCGCACAACAGTTGACGCGGCGGCGATTTTGGACGCGGCTGGATATGACAAAGTGATTATCGAAACCGTCGGAGTCGGACAGGACGAAGTTGAAATCGTCAAAGCCGCGGACGTTTCGGTCGTCGTTCTCGTTCCCGGAATGGGCGATGATATTCAAGCAATCAAAGCGGGAATTATGGAAATCGGCGACGTTTTCGTCATCAACAAAGCCGACCGCGACGGCGTTTTGCGAACGGAAAAGGAACTCGAAGCACTGCTTAGTTTGGCGCATCGTCCCGATTTTTGGCATTCGCCGATAGTCAAAACCGTCGCCACCGAAAACAAAGGCATCGAAGATTTATCAAAAGCCATCGAAAGTTACAATGAATTTCTGGCAAGCGGCGAAAATCTCGAAAGGCGAAAAGCAATTGCTAAATGGCGTTTGTTGGAACTTTTGCAGGAAAAACTTCTGGCAGACGTTTTAAATCGAAACGGAACGAGCGAAAAGTTAGATAAATTGGCACTGGAAATTGCCGAAAAGAAAACTAATCCGTATTCGGCAGTTGAAGAAATATTAAGGTAAGTATGAAAATCAATCATCTCGGCATTGCCACTAAAGGAATTGACGAAGCGTTGAAATTTTGGGGAAACGCGCTCGGACTGGAAAGTGTTCACACCGAAATTGTCGAAGATCAGAAAGTGCGCGTGGCGATGCTGCCGATTGGCGAAAGCAGAATTGAGTTGTTAGAGGCGACGAGCGATGATTCGCCGATTGCGAAATTTTTGGAAAAACGCGGCGGCGGAATTCACCACCTCGCTGTCGAAGTTGAAGATATTGAAAGCGCGTTGGCGAAACTAAAAGCCGAAGGAATGCGTTTAATAGACGAAAAACCGAGAATCGGTGCGGAAGGCTGCCTGGTTGCTTTTGTTCATCCGGCTTCGGCTAACGGAGTTTTACTCGAATTAGTGCAGAGCGAAAATATAGAAAAAGTTTAGAACCAAACAGAGGAAATTTAATGGATACAAATTTAAATAATAATGAATTGGAAAACGATGTAGAACCGCGTCTTGGTGACGAATTCTCTTCGGAAATTATTGATACGCCGGAAAATGCTTTATCCGAAACGACGGATGAAACGGCAGATTCGCCGGAAATAGTAACTTCGACGGCAACGACAAACATCGAAAATGAACCGGTTACTCAAGTAAAAACTGCTCCGGCAGTTTCCGCTTCCGGTCAAAACAGCGGAATGAGCGCGTTGACCAAAGGTTTATCGGTCATAGTCGTGATTTTACTGATCGGCGCGGGACTCGTTTTTTGGAAAATGAAAGTCGGCGGAAGTGGCGGAGATTTAACTCATCTGACGGATGAAGATATGCAGATTCTGCTTAAAGATGCCAATCCGATGCAACTCAAAGCGTTGGCGGAAAATCCCGAACAGAAAAAGAAAATTTCCGAAAATATCAAGCAATTGCTCGCCGTCGCCAGTCAAGCTCGCAAAGACGGTATAGCCGAAGACCCGAACGTCAAGCAGGAACTCGAAAATATTCGTGAAGTTATAACCGCTACCGTCTATGATCAAAAAGTCAATAAAGACAAAGGTCCGATGCCGCAGTTCGGTTATATTTCGGAAGATCAGGTCAAAGCATATTGGGACGGAAATGCTGCCCACGAAGAAGAATTCAAGAAATTTCTCGATTCAAAACTCGCCATCGCTAAAGAAGACGGAAAACTTCCCGCTGACAAAAATTTGACTGAAGAAGAGATAAAACAGGCAAAAGATGATTT
>JBDTSO010000211.1:0-5884 GCA_039931085.1 Acidobacteriota bacterium
GCGTAAAGAAGTTTCGCGCCGTGCCGGATAATTCCGCCGTGTTCCTGATTGACACCGGGCAAAAATCCGGGAACGTCTTCAAACGTGATCAGCGGAATATTAAAGCAATCGCAAAAACGCACGAAACGCGCCGCTTTGACTGATGCGTCAATATCCAAAACTCCGGCGAGAAAAGCCGGTTGATTGGCGACGATTCCGACAGAAAAACCGCCCAAACGTGCAAAACCTATAACAATATTCGGAGCGAAATGTTCCTGAACTTCAAAAAAATAATTTTCGTCGGCGATAATGTGAATAATATCGCGGATGTCATACGGCTGTGTAGAAACTTCCGGCACAAGTTCATTTAACTTTTCATCAATTCGACTGCTTGCATCATTTGTCGGGACAAACGGCGGGTTTTCCATATTATTTGACGGCATAAATGAAAGCAGTTCGCGCGTCAAACGAAGAGCGTGTTCGTCCGTTTCAGCCGCAAAATGCGCCACGCCGGATTTGGCGTTGTGGGTCATCGCGCCGCCGAGTTCATCTTTTGTAACTTCTTCGTGCGTAACTGTTTTTATCACATCCGGTCCGGTGATAAACATGTACGAAGTGTCTTTGACCATCACATTGAAATCGGTAATCGCCGGCGAATAAACCGCACCGCCCGCGCACGGTCCGAGAATGCAGCTAATTTGCGGAACGACTCCGCTTGCCAATGTATTTCGCAGAAAAATATCGGCGTAACCGCCTAAAGATACAACGCCTTCCTGAATCCTCGCGCCGCCCGAATCGTTTAAACCGATGATCGGTGCGCCGGTTTTCATGGCAAAATCCATAACTTTAACGATTTTTTGCGCGTGTGTTTCGCTTAAAGAGCCGCCGAAAACCGTAAAATCCTGTGCGAACACGAAAACTTCGCGTTCGTCAACGAGTCCGTGTCCGGTTATTACGCCGTCGCCGGGAAATTTTTGTTTTTCGAGTCCGAAATCGGTTGATCGATGGACGACAAATTTATCAAATTCTTCAAACGAATCTTCGTCGAGAAAAAATTCGATGCGTTCCCGTGCCGACATTTTTCCGGCAGCGCGTTGTTTTTCAACCCGCGCCGCGCCGCCGCCTTGCTCGGCTAAACGCGATTTTTCTTTAAGAAATTCGAGTTTGCTTTTTGATTCCTGTTTGCTTATCGGTTGCATAATGGCTAAGTTTAACGGGTTTGCAAATTATTGCAAATTGGAAACTTCGCGCTCAATTTGCGGCAAAATTCTATTGCGAAGCCGTTTAACAAATGTAGAAGCGTCGCTCACCTCACTGGCAGTGTCTGCAAGATTTTGATTGATTTGCAGCAACACTTGTCGCAAACTGTTACGCTCGGCTTCCAAAGTTCTGCGGCGGTTTTCCTTAATTTCAGGAGTTTGTGTTGTTCCGAGAAATGCCACGCCGCGGTCAATTCCTTCGGGTGTCATATTTTGCTCGACCTGCGCCAGCCGATTTTTTAAATCTCCCTGTTTTTCGGTCAAATCAATCTGAAACTTTTGTAAAATTTCAAGCCGCTGTTCGGCGCGGTTGAGAATTTCAAACGAGAGCAACAGATTTTGCTGGTTTTCGCTGAATTGAATGCCTTGCGGCAGTTTTTCAAGAAACGCTTTGAAATTTTTGTTGAAAGTTTGGAGAGATTTGGAAACATTCGTTAATTCGACGGAAATGTTTTCAATCGAAATCGGCGGTTGAATCGGCTGTTGATTAACAGGGTTTAATTGACTGTTTTGGGCGAAAATTTGAACCGAAAATACAGACACGAACACGAAAAACACAAATAATTTTGTTTTCATAACGCTTCTCCTTAGTTTTAATGTGGTTAGATTCAGCTAATTCCACGCTTTCACGCAAATTTTGTTCCCGCAAATTACTGAAATACTTAAAATTCTCTCGCAATAAATTACTTGAGCGAAGACGAAGGACACAAATCTTCAAGCACACATTCGGCGCATTTCGGTTTTCGCGCCTGACAAACGGCGCGTCCGTGCCAGATCAGCAGATGCGGGAAAATTATCCAGTCTTTTTTCGGCACGAGTTCGGCTAAATCGTTTTCAATTTTTTCCGGCGTGGTTTCCCCGGTTAATCCGAGCCGTTGCGACAGCCGCGAAACGTGCGTGTCAACGACTACGCCGGAAGCGATGCCGAAAGCGTTGCCAAGCACGACATTCGCCGTTTTTCGCGCCACACCGTTTAGAGTTAGAATTTCTTCCATTGTTTGCGGAATTTCGCCGCCAAAGTTTTCGATAATTTTTTCACACGCGGCTTGGATATTTTTCGCCTTGTTGCGGAAAAATCCGGTTGATCGAATGTCCTGTTCGAGTTCTTCCTGCGAAACTTTTAAATAATCTTCAGGCTGGCGATATTTACGAAAAAGGTCTGCCGTAACGATATTGACGCGCACGTCGGTGCATTGTGCCGATAAAATTGTGGCAATAAGCAGTTCAAAAGCACTTGAATGGACAAGAGCGCAATGCGCGTCGGGATATTCATTTTTCAGCCGCTTAATAATTTGGCGGGTGAGTTTCTTTTTGTCTGAAATCATAAATTTTAATTTCGACTCCGAAGGAAAAAAACGTTTGTAAAGATCAATATTTATAAATCTGATTTTATTTCAATTTGCGTTTCCGACGTGAAATTGTCAAGATAAGTTTTATTTTTTAACGGAGATTTTGCCGAATGCCAAACGATATAGGACAAATCAAAGCTATAGACTCTCGCAATCTGAAAGTGCGAATCAGCATCATCGGGGCGATTTTCTGCGCTCTCATTTTTGGCTGGTTTGCCGTGCGCTGGCAGTTAGGCAATATGTTGGCAATTCTGACGACATCATCCGACAAAAACGCGGCGGAAATCGCTCAATTTTCCGTAAATCTCGCGCCGGACGATCCCGCAGCAAATTGGCTGCTTGCCAATACGAAAAAGGAGATATTTTCTCCTGATGAATATTCTTCGACGATAAACAATTATGAAAAGGTAGTCAGACTTTCACCTTTTGACTTCCGCTGGTGGATTGAACTCGGTCGCACCTTTGAACAGGCAGATAAAAATGAGGAAGCTGAGAAAGCATATCTTCGCGCAGTCGAATTAGCTCCAGATTACACGAATCCGCACTGGCAGCTCGGCAATTTTTATCTGCGCCGGAATCGCAGCGACGAAGCCTTTGCCGAACTAAAAAAAGCCGCTGAAACAAATCCTATTTACCGCGATCAGGTTTTCTCGCTGGCTTGGGATTATTACAATCAGGACAAGAACAAACTTGAACAGATTGCCGGCGATAAACCGATAGTTAGAGCGGGATTGGCAAGGTTTTACGCCGCTAAAGAAAACGCCGGCGATGCTTTAAGAGTTTGGAATACGCTTTCGCCGGAAGAAAAGCAGGAAAATACCGCCTACGCCAAAGTTATCGCGCAGGCTTTTTACGAAAAGCGAATTTATCCGCAGGCATTGGAATTTTATCGCGGTCTTGGCATCGAACCCGACGCGAAAGCCGAAATTATTCAAAACGCGGGCTTTGAAAAGCCAATCGGAGAAATTAAAGACACGTATTTCGGTTGGAGAGTTTCACCCGCCGAAAAAATGGAAGTCAAACTTGATCCGACGCAAAAACACGAGGGAAATCGTAGTTTGAGAGTTTCCTTCAACGGTTATTTTGCGCCGACGCTTTTCAATATTACGCAAATCGTCATTGTCGAGCCTTCCGCCAAATATCGTTTAACATTTTGGCTGCGGACGGAAAAACTAAAAAGCGGCGGAAACCCGACTTTGGAAATTTACAATGCCGTTAATGATACAAACATCACAACCTCCGCGCCGTTTCCGACCGACACAACTGACTGGCAGCAAATAAAAATGGAATTTACCGCGCCGCCGGATACACAATCCGTAGCAATTCGCACGTCCAGAGTTTTTTGCGGCGAAGTCTGTCCGATTATCGGTACATTTTGGTATGACGATTTTAGATTGGAAAAAACAAAATAACGGATAAATAACTATTGATGACTGATAAATTGGAAACAACCTGGGCAAGCAAAGTTATATTCTTTTTGTTGTGCGCGACGATTATTATATCAACACTCGCTTACGGCACGGTACATCAACCCGTGATTGCTGTTTTTTATATCGCGGCGGTCGTCGTGGTGCTGCTTTGGGCGATTGACGCTTTTTCAAGCGGTGTCCTGCGCTTTAATAAAAGTTTAATTCAAATTCCGCTTCTTGCTGCGTTTCTATACTCAATTTTTCAGGTAATTCCTTTCGGTTCTCTGGCAGAAACAGCGGGAGTTGCCGACATTCCGCGAACAATTTCTCTCCAACCTTTCTGGACGCAGGCAACTGCCTTACATTTTCTCGCTCTGGCAATATTTCTCGGTGCTTTGCTAACTTACATAAATAGTGCAAACAGATTCAAAAAAGTTGTTACGGTCATCACGATTTTCGGTTTTGCCTACGCTTTTTTCGCTATTTTGCAGGCTGTTTTAAGTCCGAATAAAATTTACGGAATCTACGACGTGCCGTATGCCGTGCCGTTCGGTTCGTTTGTTAACCGGCATAATTTTGCCGCCTATATGGAAATGACGATTGCCGTGCCGCTCGGTTTGATGTTTGTCGGCGCAGTGCCGAAAGACAGGCGGCTTTTGTATATTACGGCAATCGGTTTGATGGGAATTGCGCTTATTCTCAGCGGTTCGCGCGGCGGTTTGGTTTCGCTCCTTGCGGAAATTTTCTTTTTGATAATTTTAACCACCAAAACAAAAAGTTCGGGACAATTCTATATCAAAATTGGTTTGGCGGTTTTGCTGATGGCGACAATTGTAGTCGGCGCGATTTTAATCGGCGGTGAAACTTCATTGACCAGATTGGCTGAAACCGCCGCGTCGGACGATTTTTCAACCAATCGGACACAAATTTGGGGTGTAACGCTCAATATTATTAAAAATAATTTCCCGTTCGGCGCGGGAATCGGGGCTTTTGACATTGCATATACGGCGTATGATTCTTCAAGCGGAGTTCTCCGGGTTGAACAGGCGCATAACGATTATTTGCAGGTTTTGGCAGATGCCGGAATTATTGGTTTAATTATCGCCGGATTTTTTGTATATCGTCTTTTTCGCACAGGTTTGCAAAATGTTAAAACTTCGGATACTTTTCGGCGAGGCGTTGCCGTCGGTGCGCTCGCCGGCTGTTTTGCAATTTTAGTTCACAGTATTTTCGACTTTATTCTGCACACGACCGCCATTACGATGCTTTTTATCACGCTGGTTTCACTGGTTGTTGTCAGCGGCAACAGATTCTCAGGTGAAGACAAAGAAATCCGGCGAAATTCGAGCGAAAGAAAGCGTCGTTCTGCGAATGTTACGCCGATTGATAAAGGAAGGAAAAAGATCGAAAATGCTGGTAACGATGAATTGTGAGTGAAAATTTCTGAAAATTCTTCGTTGATCATCGCATACTTTTTATTCAGTATTTTGAGGTTCGTATTTAGTTTTACTTTTTCTTCTCGGATTCAATAAACCCAAAAGATACCAAACAATGCCGTGTGCGACATATAAGACGGCAAATCCCAAAAGCATATAGCGCGAATAAAGCCATGTGAGCATTCCGAGCGCGGCGATCACCAAAATCAGGTAAATGCTTCTTTTGCCCGTGCCGACAGTTTTAAAGCTCGTGTAACGAACCGTGCTGACCATTAATAATCCCAAACCTGCAATCAGAATCATCATTACTATCGTGTAAAAGACAGACAAATTTTCGGGAAGCGTGTTCAGCGGCAGAGGAGAAAAATAAACAATTGCCGCAAGCAATCCGGCAGCGGGCGGAATCGGCAGACCGACAAAATTTTTCTTGTCAATTTTCGGCGTGCCTTCCA
>JBDTSO010000212.1:0-5878 GCA_039931085.1 Acidobacteriota bacterium
AAAAGATTCGGTGCGCGTTACCGATTACGACGGAAACGTGATCGAGCCGAAACAACAGCGCATCACTTGGGACCCGATCATGGCGGAAAAAGGCGGCTTTAAGCATTTTATGCTCAAAGAAATCTACGAACAGCCGCGAGCCGTGCGCGACACTTCGCAAGGTCGGATTTCGCTCGACACCGGCAAAATCTATCTTGAAGCGATGGACATTTCCGAAGAAGATTTTTTGGGCATTACGTCAATCAAAATCGCTGCTTGCGGAACTTCGTGGCACGCTGCGCTTGCCGGCAAATATATGCTCGAAGAACTTGCGCGTGTTCCCGTCGAAGTTGATTACGCTTCGGAGTTTCGTTATCGGAATCCGGTTTTGCGCGAAACCGATTTGCTGATCGTCATTTCGCAATCCGGCGAAACCGCCGACACGATTGCCGCGATGCGCGAAGCGCGGGCATCGGGCTGCAAAGTTTTAGCGATTTGCAACGTGCAGGGTTCGATGATTACACGCGAAGCCGATGGCACGATTTTAACGCACGCCGGACCTGAAATCGGTGTCGCTTCGACCAAAGCGTTTACTTCGCAAATGATTGCGATTTACCTTTTTGCTTTGTATCTAGGACAGCTTCGAGAAAAAATTGATGAAGAGCAAGCGAAACATCACGCGCAAGAGTTGGCGGAATTACCGCTGAAAATCGAACAGCTTTTGAGCGATGCCGATTCAATCGAAGAACTTTCGAGAGAGTTTTTCCGTTCACAGGATTTTCTTTACTTGGGGCGCGGCATCAACTTCCCTGTTGCTTTGGAAGGTGCGCTAAAACTCAAAGAAATTTCATATATTCACGCCGAAGGTTATCCGGCGGGCGAAATGAAACACGGACCGAATGCACTGATTGACGAAAAATTGCCTGTCGTCATCGTCAATACCCGCGAAGAAGGAAACGAAGCGAGCGAACTGCGTTATGAAAAAACGCATTCCAACATCGTCGAAGTCAAATCGCGCGACGGCATTATTCTTTCGATTTTAACCGAAGGCGACGAGATGAGTTCGCTCGTTTCGGATTTTGTCATTGAAGTTCCTGAAGCCAGCGATTTGCTTGCGCCGATTTTATCAATCGTGCCTTTGCAATTATTGGCTTATCACATCGCCGTCCGGCGCGGCTGTGATGTTGACCAGCCGCGTAATTTGGCAAAATCGGTAACGGTTGAATAATTCTAAACTACTGTAAAGTTTTGGTTTAACCTTTTGAAAATTCGTGTTATGCTGTGCGGAATTGAATAAGTTATAACTTTTCAATTAACAAACAACTAAAATTTCAAAAGGGAGTGAGGAAAAAAACGATGGCAGGAAAATTCGAGATGAAGAAATCGAAAAATGACAAATTTATGTTCAACTTAAAAGCCGGTAACGGACAAGTTATTTTGTCCAGCGAAATGTATGAATCGAAATCGGCGTGTCAAAACGGCATCGAATCCATTAAGAAAAACGGCGGCGATGAAGAAAGATTTGAACGCCGGGAAAATAAAAACGGCGAACCGTTTTTCATTCTAAAAGCGGGAAACGGGCAGGAAATCGGCAGAAGCGAATATTATTCAAGCAATGCCGCGATGGAAAACGGTATTCAATCGGTTATGAATAACGCGCCGGACGCTGAAATTGATGACGCAACCTAAGCCTAAAAATCATTAAACCTGATTTGTTTTTATCTGACGTGCGAGTCGAAGATTTTTGATTCGCACGTCTTTTATTACACAAAATTAAATTTCTTTGCCATAATTATCTGCAAATGGTTAAATATCAATTGTTCCTACAAAAACTTAATCACTGCTTGTTGTTCGTCGTGATTTCACTTTTCGTCTGCGCTTTTCATATTTCGGCGCAAACAAACGGCGTAAATTCCACTCGCGTCAGGACGTTTGATGTTCAGAATTATATTTTGCGGGTTAGTTTTGACCGCGCCGCAAAAACCGTCTTCGGCGATACGACCGTGCAGTTTAGACCTCTCAAAAATGATTTTAAAACAATCGAATTGGACGCGGCAAATTTGAATTTTGAATCAATCAAACTCGAATCTGAAAATAAAGATTTGGTTTATAAAACTACGGGCGAAAAGGTTTTAATTACGCTCGACAAAACTTATTCGTCGGAAGATTTTATTTCCGTGCGGTTTAAGTATTCGACCAAACCGAAAAAGGGGATTTATTTTGTTGATGCTTTGACTGAAGACGGCAAAACAACCCGCGCCGCGCAAATTTGGACGCAGGGCGAACCGGAAGAAGCGCATTTTTGGTTTCCGTCTTACGACTTCCCTGACGACAAAGCGACCACCGAACAATTTATTACGGTTGAAAAAGGCGAAACCGCCATCGGCAGCGGCGAACTGCTTGAAACAATCTCAAATCCTGACGGCACAAAGACGTTTCATTACAAAATGTCCGTTCCGCATTCGACTTATCTTGTATCTTTCGTCATCGGAACTTACACAAAAGTCAGCGATTTATACAAAAATATTCCGCTCGGCTATTATGTTTACCCGGACAAAACCTTGATTGTGCAAACGGCTTACGGCAAAACCAAAGATATGATGCACGTTTATGAACAATTAACGGGCGTTGATTTTCCGTATAACAAATATGACCAAACGATAGTCGCCAATTTCAATTTCGGCGGAATGGAAAACATTACGGCAACGACGATGGCTGACACGGAAATTTTTTTTGCCGATCTGGGTTTTGCCAAAGATGGGGTTGAAGATTTGGTATCGCACGAGTTGGCGCATTCGTGGTTCGGCGATCTCGTAACCTGCAAAAATTGGTCAAATCTTTGGCTAAATGAAGGATTTGCGACGTTTATGGAAGCCGCTTACCGCGAAAAAATGTACGGACGCGCCGATTATCTGCGAAAAATTAAGGAAGATGCGCGGCAATTTATAATTGACGATACAGTCAGCAAAAACCGGCACGGACTTTTTAATCAAAACGCGCGTCCCGACGATTCGCTTTTTGACACGACTACTTATCAAAAAGGCGGCGCGGTCATTCACACTCTGCGCGAAACCGTCGGCACGGATAATTTTTGGAAGTCAATCAACATTTATCTCAACCGGCATAAATTTCAAAACGTCGAAACCGCCGACTTGCAAAAGGCAATGGAAGAAACGTCGGGAATGAAATTAGACTGGTTTTTTGCACAATGGATTTATGGCGCGGGTTATCCGAAACTCAATATCAAACAAGTTTATAATCCAAGAGCAAAAGTTTTAAATTTAACCGTTACGCAAACGCAGACATTGGATAAAATAACGCCGTCCGCTTTTATTTTGCCGATGGAAGTTGAAATCACAACTGCTCAAGGCACGAAAACCGAAAAAATCGAAATCAAAAAAAGGTCGGAAACTTTTTCGATAAATACAGACGGAAAACCCTCGAAAATCATTTTTGACAAAGAAGAAAAAATCCCGATTAAGACAATAAAGTTACAGCCTCTGTCTTCTTTTTCGAGTAAATGATGTGTAGGCGGCAAACAATTATGTGATAATTTAAATGTTTTATGTTTTATCGTCTTTTAGCCGATTTTATATTAGTTTTACATCTCTGCTTCGTATTTTTTGCGATTTTGGGCGGATTTTTTGTTTTGCGTCGGCGTTCTGTCATGTGGCTGCATCTTCCCGCGCTGTTTTGGGGAATAATCGTGCAGGTCTTTTCTCTGACTTGTCCGCTGACGGAATTTGAAAATAAATTTCGCAACTTGGGCGGTGAAGCCAATTATTCAGGTGGTTTCATTGATTATTATGTTTCACTGATTTTGTATTTTCCTGCTGATTACCGGTTTCATTTTGCTCTTGGATTTTGTCTGTTGATGATAAATTTATTGATTTATTCCTATATTTTTACTCATTGGCGTAGATTGAAATAGTTATTTTTTGTGAGTTTTTGTAATTCTTTTTTATGGTTTCTACAATTTCCGCCGTCAAACACTCCGTTTCACTTTTAGACCACGAATTAAACCCGCATATTCCCGAATTATTGAAATTTGAAACAACCGCAGAATTTAAAAATTCCGATTTATATCAAGAAATCAAATCGGAAGTCGAACGAATTTTGAACGCTGTTGTGCAGGAAAATTTTGCACTTGAAAGTTCTGCCGATAAAAAAAATATCAGTGTCGCGGCTTGGAATGTCGAGCGCGGAAATCGTTTTGCGGGAATTGTGGACGCGCTGAAAAATCACGAAGATTTAAAGGATAAAGATTTGCTGCTTTTAACCGAATTGGATTACGGAATGGCACGAAGCGCAAATCGTTTTGTCGCACAGGAATTGGCGAAAGAGTTAAAAATGAATTACGCCTTCGCGCCTGTATATATCGCTCTGCAAAAAGGCAGCGGCGTTGAAGAATTTGCGGCGGGCGAAAACACAAAATCGCTTCACGGACTTGGAATGTTTTCAAAATTTCCGATGAAAAATATCCACGCCGTCGCGCTTCCGAACGGTAAAGATAAAATGTGGGGTAAGGAAAAACGGCTCGGATATTTACGTGCGCTAATAGCCGACATCGAACATCCGAGCGGAAATTTTCGCGCTGTAACTGTTCATCTCGACGCGCATTCTTCCAGAAAACATCGGCACATTCAGATGAAAATCGTGCTTGACCATTTAGAAAATCTGCCCGCGCTGCCGACGATTATCGGCGGCGATTGGAATACGACCACTTACAACGCGCAAACGGCAAATCACGCGATTGCTGGATATTTTCGCCGAGTTTTGATGGGTGTGAAAAATGTTGTCAAAAATCATTATCCGCATCCCGACCGTTATTTTGAAAAGAATTTGTTCAGCGAAATCGAAAAATACGGCTTTGATTATAAAAATTTTAACGAAATCGGAGTCGGAACGCTTCATTATGATATGGAAAATTCCGCGTACAATACAAATTTGGGCGATTGGGTGCCGCGCTGGTGTTTTCCGTTTATCTTTTGGGCAGCAAAAAGAGTCGGCGGGCGCGTGTCGGCGCGGCTCGACTGGTTTGCCGGAAAAGATATTGAAATAGCTGAAAATACAAAGCCGAAAACCGTCGGTAAGTTAAAGGACGCGGAAGATGTGCCGCTTTCCGACCACGACGCGATCACTTTGGACTTTGTGCCGTCGAAAAGTTAGAATCAAACATTCGATTTCCTGTGTCCGAAAAACTTTGGACATTGGACTTTAAATTTTTAACTTGGAGAAAAATATGTCAGAAGTTAGTTTTTGCCAGACAATGAGTTTTAATGCCGATGATTTTGATTACGAAACCGTCAATCACGAGAACGGCAACGCGACGATGATTACGTTTGCGGTTGACGAAAAATATTACAGTCCGGGCGATGTCGTCGTCGTTTTGGACAAGGAAGAAATAGTTTTTCACGGCGTTCTCGGCAAAATCGAAAACGGCAAGGCTTATGCTTACGACCCGAAAGGTTCGCTTTTGCCGGCAACCGTTCAGTAGTTTTTTGTTTTGAACTGAAACTGCCGCACTTTGCTTGACAGTTTCAACCCAGATTTTTTAATATCGAAAATTGCGATGTGGGGCAGTAGCTCAGTTTGGCAGAGCGCGGCGTTCGCAATGCCGAGGTCAGGAGTTCGACCCTCCTCTGCTCCACCATTTATTTTCAACAACTTACAAGTTTTGTATTTTTGTTTTTGCGTGAAAGTGGCAAGATTGTCAAAAAATCAACTTGCCTTGAAAACAAAATTATACATCAATGCTGTGAATCAGCTTTCAAATTTTATGGGGAATTGAATCCTATTCAATTCCCCGCGTAGGATGAGTTAAAATTTGCAATAGTTAGAGCCTCTTCATCTTTCTTCATAAGGTAAATCAACGAATTTCTTTATTTTTGTAAATCTG
>JBDTSO010000213.1:0-5848 GCA_039931085.1 Acidobacteriota bacterium
TTTCTTTGAGCATAAAATGCTTAAAGCCGCCTTTTTCCGCCATAATCGGATCCCAAGTAATGCGCTGCTGTTTCGGCTCGATCACGTTTCCGTCGTAATCGGTAACGCGCACCGAATCTTTTGTCAGGACGGCAATTTCGCGTTCGCCGAGATAAAAAACATCGCGCGTGTGCTGCAAAATTGCGGGAATATCGCTTGCAACAAAAAATTCGCCGTCGCCCAAACCGATGACCACCGGGGGACCTTCGCGCACGGCAATAATTTTATCGGGTTCGTCGGCGGAAATAATGGAAAGCGCGAAAATACCGCGCAATTCCTGCACGGTTTGACGAACCGCCGGTTCAAATTCCAAACCTTCTTTTTGATGTTCTTCAATCAGATGCGCGACGATTTCCGTGTCGGTTTCGGTTTTAAATATATGCCCTTTTTCGCGCAGCATTTCTTTTAACTGCAAGTAATTTTCGATAATGCCGTTATGCACTACGACAATTCTGCCTGTGCAGTCACGATGCGGATGCGCGTTTTCCTCAGTCGGTCGCCCGTGCGTCGCCCATCGCGTATGTCCGATGCCGTAAGTTCCGTCAAGCGGGTTTAAGCGAATACATTCTTCGAGATTGCGAAGTTTGCCTTCGGCACGACGCAGCGACAAATCACAGTTTTCATCAACGACGGCAATTCCCGCCGAATCATAACCGCGATATTCCAATTTCCGTAAGCCGTCAATAATCAACGGCACAACTTGTTTATTTCCAACGTATCCAACAATTCCACACATATTTTTAAAGGATAAAGGATAAAGTTTCCTTCGCCTAATACTTTATTAAGTACTTTTTAATTTAAGCTACTTTTTTAATCTTTTCGGCGAGTGCCGCGATAAATCTTTTGTTATTTAATAATTCGTTTTCAACTTTTTGCTCATCTTCCATTACGGCGCGAAGTTTCTCGTTTAATAAAAGCTGCAATGCCTCGATTTCTTCACTTTTAGTGCGTTTCTCGAAATATTTCAAAATGTCCGAATCGAGTTTCATCTGAAATTCGACTTTGGTGTTTGACGGATGAAGTTCTTCGCGAGTCGCAATTTTTGTGCGGCGGCGCAGTTTGTATTTTCCGGGTTTAAGCAAAGATTCGTCCGTTATGCCGTTTGCCTTCATTTGTTCGTAATCTTCCTGCGTTACTGTTAAAATTCCTTCACTCATATTTTTTTCGCTCTTTCCAATACGACTTTTCCTCATATTTTGTCGCTTTGCGGGCGGAAATAATTCGATAGATTTCTTCATATCGAACTGTATAAACAACCAATAAAACGTCTTTCACAGTCAAACCTAAAAGTTGAAAACGCCGTTCCGTAAAATCAGAATGAGAATCATCATAAACATCTAATCCAAAGTCATCAAAAAATGCTTCTTTCGCATCATCAAAGCTGATTCCGTGATTTTTGATGTTCAATGCCGCTTTGTTGAAGTCCCATTCAAATTTCATTGAGCGTTTTGTGCAGTTTCTTTTTCTTCCTCTTCCTTTAAATTTCTTTTCACTTTCGCCGGTGCGCCGACGACCAAAGAATCGTTCGGCACATCTTTCGTAACAACTGAACCTGCGCCTGTAACCGCACCGTCGCCGACTTTGATTGGTGCGATGAGCATCGTGTCAGAACCGATTCTGACGTTGTTGCCGATGTTTGTCGCGTGTTTATTTACGCCGTCGTAATTACAAGTAACTGTTCCCGCGCCGATATTGGTTTTTTCGCCGATGGTCGCGTCGCCCAAATATGTTAGATGATTTGCTTTTGAACCGCGTCCGAGAATCGTTTTTTTGAGTTCGACAAAGTTGCCGACTTTTGACTTTTCTTCCATTTTCGCCTTGCCGCGCAAATGTGCAAATGGTCCAACTGTACAGTCGTTTGAAATTTCGGAGTCGGTAATTATACAGTTGTCTAAAATTTCAACGCCGCGCCCGATGTGCGAATTTGTAATGCGCGTTCCCGAACGAATCGTGCAGCCGTCGCCGATCAGCGTTTCGCCTTCGATTGTTACGTTCGGATAAATCACCGTGTCGCGCCCGATATTCGCCTGCTCACTGATGTAGGCGTGTTTCGGATCAATAAAACTCACGCCGTAGTCCAACATCATTTTCAAGATTGTCCGACGGCATAAAATCCGCTCTATATCGGCGAGTTCTTTTCGATTATTGATTCCCGAAACTTCCCGCGAATCGATATGATTGTAAAGCGAAACATCTTCACCCGCCGCGCGAAGCAGAGCCGGAACATCGGTCAAATAATATTCTCCCTGCGCGTTATTATTCTGTACGCTCGACAAAGCCGCGAAAAGTTTTTTCGTGTCAAAACAATAGATGCCCGAATTTATTTCCTTGATATTTTTTTCTTCAGGTGAAGCGTCTTTTTGCTCGACAATTTTTTCAAAAAAGCCAGAATCATCGCGGACGACACGCCCGTAACCTGTCGGATCATCTAATTTTACCGTCAATACCGTACAGGCTGCGCCTTTTCCGCGATGGTTTCTGTGCTGCTGCACTAATGCGGCTAAAGTTTCGACGCGAATCATCGGAACATCACCTGAAAGAACCAGAAGTGTGGAGTCTTCTTTTTCCAAAAATTCCCGCGCCGAACTAACCGCGTCGCCCGTGCCGAGCTGCTCTTTTTGCCAGACAAAGGCGGCATGTTCTGTATCTAATTCTTCCAAAACAGCCGCTTTGACATCTTCACCGTGATGACCGATGACGACATAAATTTTGCGCGGCGCGAGTGCCGTCGCCGTCCGGCAAACGTGATTGACAATCGGGCGACCGTCAATTTTATGTAAAACTTTTGCCAGATTGGAACGCATTCTCGTTCCGAGTCCTGCGGCTAAGACTAAAACATCGAGAATCGGTTGTTCGTTGGAAATATCTTGTTCCATAGCATTTATAAAATCAAATTAGCTCGTTCGCCCTGTTGAATTGCACATAACAAAACGACCCGCGCCAATTTTTCGGGACTGTGGCGTACCTTTTCGCTGCCGTCCAACAGATTACCGTAAATAATTTTAGCACCTTCGACATTCTCGGGTGAAATCGAGTCGGAAAGACCAATTTGCCGTGAGCCTTCATCAGCATAACGCGCCGTTTGCTCTTCGGTAATAAGATGATTGTTAACAATTACGCAATCAAAATCAATCTCCGGCGCGTATTCCCGCACGATTTCCAAATGTTTTTGTGCAGTAAATCCGTCGGTTTCACCCGGCTGCGTCATCAAATTGCAGATAAACATTTTAACGGAAGGTGAATCGTTTATTGCGTCACTAACACCTTTGACGAGCAGCGGCGGCAAAAGGCTCGTGAAAAGGGAACCCGGTCCGACGGTAATTACATCGGCATCGTAAATTGCAGCTAAGGCTTCGGGCAGCGGGTGACAGGTTTCCGGTTCGAGGTACAGCCGTTTTATCGAGTTTCCGACCTTTGAAATTCTCGTTTCACCTCGCACAATCGAACCGTCGTGAAGTTCAGCCGCAAGTCTCACATCCGAAACGGTTGCCGGAAAAATACGACCTTTGCTTGCTAAAATTTCAGATGAAATTTTAACCGCTTCAGCAAAATCTCCGGTTATTTCCGACAAGGCGGCGAGAAACAGATTGCCGAAACTGTGTCCGCCGAGTTCGCCCTTGCCGCGAAAACGATATTGAAAAAGTTTTGACAACAAATGTGAATCTTCAGAAAGGGCAACCATACAATTTCGGATGTCGCCCGGCGGCGGCATTTGCAATTCGTCGCGCAATCTGCCGGAACTTCCGCCGTCGTCGGAAACCGCCACGATGCCGGAAAGATTTTGCAGCCGGACAAATTCGCCGTCCTGTGCGTTGACAAATCTTTTTAATCCCGATAAAAGAGTCGAAAGTCCGTTTCCACCGCCAATTGCGACAATATTTAATTCGGGAGAATTTTGTGAAAATAAATGGTTCTTCATTTTGTCGTTATAGAAAACTTATCGAAAATAGCCGGGATAAACAAGAGCAGATTAATTGTTTTTTGCAATTTGGGTGTTTTATGAATTGAGTATCTGACAGCTCAGTCATCAAAAAAAGTTTATCATTGTTAATTTGCGTCGGGCAATGATTTTTGAGGAATAGATTAAAAATATTGTTTCTAAACTTATTAAACTTAAAAAACATTTGAAGCAATTATAATTGATGTGCTAGATTTAAGATGTAGTTCTTTGCAGAACTTGCTTGCGCTAACCTTTTTATTAACAGATTACGTTTTGTAAAATTTTACAATCCGAAAAGATTGTAGACCGATAATTTCTTTCCTCAAAAAAAAACCGAGAGAAAAAAATAAATGGCAGAAACGCCCATTGTAATACACGAACATCAGTTTCAAAAGCTCAAAAACATACTTGCGCGTTTATGCGTCGAGTGTGCCGGACGTGCCATTTTTCTGGTTGACCGCGACGGTCAGCCGATTGCTCATCACGGAAACATCGGTGATATGGATACGACGAGTTTTTCATCTCTGGCGGCGGGCAATGTTGCCGCGACGACGAGTATGGCAAAACTTATCGGCGAAGATGTTTTTCCCGCCGTTGTCCACGAAGGCGAACGCGAAAGCATTTTTATCAGCGTCATCGGGCGCAGTCTTCTAGTAGTAGTTTTTGATGAGCATTCAACTCTCGGTTTGGTCAAAATCAGAGCCAAACGAGCCAGCCACGAAGTAGCTTCGATTCTTGAAGACATAACCCGCGATTCGGAAAAGCAAAGGCTTAGCGAAAACTCATTTTTCTCCGAAATTACCGACGAAGATATTGACAGCCTATTTAGTTAGTGGTGAACGGTAAGTTTTCAATTCACCACTAATCGTTCACCACTTACCACTATAATTATGACATTTATCAATTACGCTTCCCGCGAAATCAATTGCAAAATTGTTTATTATGGACCGGGTTTGTGCGGCAAGACGACAAATCTTCAGTATATTTACGATTCAACTGCGCGGCAGGCAAAAGGCAAACTGATTAGTTTGGCGACGGAAACAGACCGCACGTTGTTTTTCGATTTTATGCCGCTCGAACTCGGCACGGTGCGTGGTTTTAAGACGCGCTTTCATCTTTACACCGTTCCCGGACAAGTTTATTACGACGCTTCGCGCAAACTTATTCTAAAGGGTGTTGACGGCGTTGTTTTTGTCGCCGATTCGCAGGAAGAACGAATGGACGCGAATATCGAATCACTTTATAATCTGGAAAAAAATCTGCAATCTCAAAGTTACAATTTGATGGAAATTCCGTATGTTTTGCAGCTTAATAAACGCGATTTGCCGAATGTCGTGCCGACGGAAGAAATCGCCGCCGAACTTCTTCGCAAAAACGAACCTGTTTTCGAAGCGACTGCTTCGCAGGGTGTCGGCGTGTTTGACACGCTTAAAGCCGTTGCCAAACAGGTTTTTACCGAGCTAAGAAAAGGTTGAGGAAAATTTATAAGTGAAAACAACAAGACGCGTAACAGAATGGATGTTTCGCGTCTTGTTGTTTATTAGAGACTGTTCAAAAGGCTGACACTTAAGCTTTAACTTTAGTCTTTGCCGACTTGGGAGACTGTAAGGAGCATTTAGCGATAATCGCCTCAGCATCAATCGAGTCATCGCCAGATATACCATCGCCTCGCTGGTTTCGGTCAAATATTCATAATCTCTGCTCAGCCGACGATAGCGTCCGATCCATCCAAAGGTTCTTTCAACGACCCATCGACGCGGCAATACCGTGAAAGCCGGCATCGGTTGGGGCTCGACATCTTCGGGATACCAAGCCCAACGGCGCGGTCGCTTGACGATCTCCAATTTCTATTTGCCACATTTCTCAAGC
>JBDTSO010000214.1:0-5823 GCA_039931085.1 Acidobacteriota bacterium
AATCTAACTCTTGTCGTCATAAATTAATTCCAGTCTTTTTTCAAAAGCAATTCTTCGATGCGGTAAATATGCACGTAATCGTGCAGAGACAAATGGCGAAACATTATAAAAACCGAATAATCGGCGTATTCTTCGTGGTTTGCCGTGCGCTGCCACTGTTCGGGCGAAAGTTGTTTTAGTTTTTCGACGATCTTTTTTCGGTCGTCGGCAAACTTTTCCAAAGCCGCGTCCAAATCGGCATTTATCAAAACGTCGGGCGCGTCGTCAACGTCCGGGAAATACGGTTTGATCGTTGGATTTTCTTCATTCAACATCAAATCCAAACGCTCGAAAAACATCGGATGAACTTCCGCTAAATGACAAGCGTGTTCGTGAGCCGACCATTTTTCGGGCTGCGGACGTTTTTTGCGATATTGTTCAGGAATTTCGCGGACGATTTCCAGAATCGCGGGCGCGTTTTCCAAATTCTCTAAAATTGCTTCGGTATTTTTCATATTTGTTTTTGCATTTCACTCAATTTATGCGTTAAATCTTCGAGTCTTTTCAAAACTTCCTGCCGAAAATTTTCTTCGGAAGTGCGCGTGTTGCCGGCGACGAGAAAACTGCCGTTCGGATCAAGCACGCATTTTTCGATGTCGTCCACGCTGTCTAATCCTTCGCGGTGGGCAATCGTGTCCAAATCTTCTTTGGTTAAAAGTTCACGCCGGACGGCGTTTTCATCAACTTTGCTGTTTTCGATGATCTTCAGCGGATTGCCTTCGATCAAACTCTCGAACCTCCGACTTTTAAATTTCACGAAAGCCGTCGAATAATTTATGCCAAGCAGTGCCGCCGCACCGACGACACCGCCGACGAGCGAGTTGTCCTGTCCGATAATCGCGTTTTGCACCGTATTCGACAGCGATAAAATAACGACTAAATCAAACGGATTAAGCTGTCCGAGTTCACGTTTGCCGAACAGCCGCAGCAGAAGAATCAGCGCGGCATAAACAATTATCGGGCGCAGAATTTTTTCAAGCCACGTCGCCGTTTCGTCGAGTGTGAACATATGCGACCACGCCGAACTCTCAAACATTGCCAAATGAATTTCAATGAACATTTTGGAAAACCTCTCAAATCAAAATCATAAATTCTGAGATGAGTTTATTCCTAAAAAATAAAATTCAAAAGGCTATTTCAGCCGGAAAACCGAAATAGCCTAAAAAAAATATGGCGGAGATGACAGGATTCGAACCTGTGGAGGACTTTTGATCCTCAACAATTTAGCAAACTGCCGCTTTCAGCCACTCAGCCACATCTCCGCACTTTCTTATCAAAAGCATTTTTAATTTTAGCCGTTGGGCAAACTTTGTCAAGTTTGCTTCATCATACAGCCAAAGTTTTGTTGTTTGCTTGACAGATTTGATGTTTAAAAAGAAAATATAATGCCTGCGTGAATTGTCTTAATTGGGATTTTACGTTAAAGGGTTTTGCATTCCGTTACAGATTCTCCTAAAACGTGGTTGAAGCGGAGGTCGTTTTTTAGAATGTTTTCTTCAGTTTTGCCGATAAAAAAATTAACAGGAATAGTCTTGATTGTGTTAGCTGCTTCTACTGCGGCTTTTATTTCTGCGTCCGAAGTTCAGGCTAAAGCTGTCGTGGAAAATAACGGCGGTTTGGGAATTATCAAAGGAATCGTGCGCGACGATTCAGGCAATCCGATTGCCGATGCGTATGTTTCGATTTTTCGCACCGGAACTTCAAATCTGTTAAAGCAGGTTCGTTCGGCGGCGGACGGAAGTTTTTTGGCGAAAATTATTCCCGGAACATATACGGTTTTGGCGGTTGCCGAAGGTTTTAATCCGATAAAAATTGTTGAAGTCGAAGTTGATCGTTCGGCGGAACTAATTTATAAATTTAAGTTAGAACGTTCGGGAAGTGGAAATACATTGCCCGAAAAACGTCTTGACCGCAACAGTCCGAAATGGCGGATTCGCGCGGCTGAGATGAATCGCTCGATTTATCAAAATAAAGAAGGCAATGCGCCGATTGATGAGAATGCAGTCGCCAAAAGCGATGAAGACAGTGAAGAAGACAACTCAAAAAGAAGCGGGCAAACTGTCGTCCAAAGTTATTTTGCAAGTTCCGATAATGGAAATTATACGGGCTTAAATTTTGCTAGACTTCAACCTTTGAGCAAAAATGCGGAATTAATTCTTGCCGGACAAACCGGAACAAATTCGTCAGCACCTCAGAGTTTTCAGGCAAATCTTAAATTCAGACCGAACGAAAAACATCAAATTCGATTAAACGGTACGGCGGCGAAATTCGGCAAAGTCAATGTTGAAGACAATAAAAAAACGCTCGGACAAGTATCAGTTCAGGCTTTGGATGAGTGGAAAGTGCGCGAAGG
Organism: Acidobacteriota bacterium; assembly: GCA_039931085.1. Taxonomy (GTDB): domain Bacteria; phylum Acidobacteriota; class Blastocatellia; order Pyrinomonadales; family Pyrinomonadaceae. Next base: position 2,393 of record JBDTSO010000214.1, read on the forward strand.
CGTGATTTTTGTTTATGGTTTGGATTATTCGCGTTTTGTCGGTGCAGGAAATGATTTTTCAATCAGTCCGCGTTTCGGTTTGCAGCTTGATGTAAATTCCAAAACCCGTCTTCGCGCCGCTTACACGACACAAACCGAAGAGAAAACCTGGCAGCAGGCGATTGAACTCGAAGACACACAGGTTTTTTTCCGCGAACCCGTCGCCGTGCAGGATTTTGTTGTTGAAAACGACAAGCCGAAAATGAACAAAAGCCGCCGAATCGAATTCGGCGTTGAGCGCGTTTTGGACAATAAATCTACAATTGAAGCTAACGCCTTTTTAGATACAACTCTTGGTCGCGGAGTCGGTTTGACCAACATTTCGTTTGATGCGCCCGGCGACAATGCTCTCGGCGATTTTGTCGGCAATCAACAGGGCAAAGCGCAAGGTGTCAGAGTAGTTTATACGCGGCGGTTGAACGGAAATTTCAGCACTTCGGCAGGTTATGCTTTCGGAAACGGGCAAAAACTTTCAGAAAAAGCGATCACAAATCCTGCGGATGTTTTTGAAAATGATTTCTTTCAAACCATCATCGGACAATTTACTACCGATTTGAAAACCGGAACGCAGGTTAAAACCATTTTCCGCCTGTCGCCGCAAGCGACGGTTTTCGCAATTGATCCGTTTCAAGGAAGATTGGCGATTTACGATCCGAGTTTGAGCGTCATAATTACACAATCTCTCCCGAATTGGGGATTGCCGCTCCGCGCTGAAGCTATTGTTGACGCGCGAAATTTATTTGATTTTCAAACGAACGTCAGCAACGAAGAAGGAAGTTTGCAGCTTAATTCTCAACGGCGAACTCTGCGCGGCGGCATTTTAGTCAGATTTTAGAAAATATCGGTAAAGTAAAATAGAATAAATGGTGCGTAGGAAGTTATTCTTACGCACATTTTTTTTCCAAAATCTCGGATATAAAACAAAAAACTGAATGAATTTGTAGACTAGTTATTACTTATACAAGGAGATACGCTTTATTTTGTGCAAAATTTGGCGAAATACCGTTAAAAAACTATTGGAACACATTTTGCCTAAAAAAATAATGGTTTAGTTTGCCTTTAATTATGAAGGGTAAAATTCTTACAGGTTGGAGTTTGATTTGGTTGGTGGCAACTATTATGTTCGTTGCCGGCGGCGCACTAAACCTTTCGCAACGCGCATCTCACGCTTTGCCGCCTGAAGACGGCGTGAAATGGGTACAAAAGGCGGACGGAATTTACGCGGAAAAAGTGATGCCCGACCTTGCCGCATCCCGCGCCGGAATCGCCGTCGGCGACAAACTTATCGGTATTTCTCTCGACGAAAAACAATTTGATGAAGTAATTTCGCCCGCCGATGTGCAGATGTACCTGGAAACAGCCGGTGTTGACGGCAATCTGACTTATTTTTACCAACGCCCTTCCTATTCGTTTTCCGATAATTTTTACTACGCCGACCTAAAACATATTGACACGCCTCCGCGTTGGACGGCTTCGATAATTTTTCTGTCCATTGTCGGTTTGGTTTGGCTCGGCATCGGCATTTTTGTTCTTTTCAAACAAGGCAGCCGTTCGCCGTTTGTACTTCATTTCGCTACTGTTTGTCTTGCTGCCTTTATTTTCCACGTTTATAAACCGCTTGGCTTGGGTGAAGATTTAGATTTGGCAATCAGTCTTTTAGACGATTTCGCCTTTGCTTTTTTCGTGCCGCTTTTTCTGCATTTTTGTCTGCGTTATCCGGTCAGAAGCGAGGTTTTTGACAAGCCGCGCTGGAAAACTTACGCGCTTTATGTTCCGGCAGCGTTGATTTCGCTCGGAATTTTCACGCTTTCGCTGATTTATTATTTTGCTCCGAAAGCCGCTTTTATCACCGGACTTGCAAATTTTACTGACAAATTTAATCTTTTCGGCATTTTTTATCAGGCAAATTTTTATCATTTTGTCATCGGAATTTCGCTCGGCGCAAGTGTTTTATTGTGGCGTTTTCTCAAAAACAAACATCAACCGCTCGTCCGTCAGCGCATAAAATGGGCGATGTGGGGAACACTGGCGGCGGTTTTTCCTATTGTAACTTTCCAAATTGCCAAACGCTTTGTTTATTTGCCGGAAGATAGTTTATCAGTCGCCCTGACAACTTTGCCGTTGGCTTTAATTCCGCTGAGTTTCGGGCATTCGGTCGTCCGTTATCGTTTGATGGATGTTGATATTGTCGTGCGCCGTGCGCTTGTTTATGCGATGACGACGCTGGCGATTGCGATGATGATCGGGACAGTCGCACTCGGACTCGTTTTTCTCGCCGTCGGCAATAATCTGTCCAAAACCGAAATCACGCTTCGCGCTTTGATCGCGGTGATTGCGATGGCTGGAATCGTTTTACTTTCCGAACCGCTCAAAAAGTTTTTGCAGGAACGCGCCGACAGATTTTTTTACGGCGAACGCTATGATTTGCGAAACGGTTTGCTTGATTTCGGAAGAACGATTTCGGCGACGACTGCTCTCGAACCGCTTTTGAATGCTTTGACCGAAAGATTACAGCAAGTTCTCGATGTCGAAAAAGTGGCAGTTTTTATCGAAAATGAAAACTCGCCCGAAGGTTATAAAATCGCCAAATCCGTCGGAATCACCGAAAATTACAAAATCCCGAATGATTTTCGCCAAATGATTCGGGAAAAATCCGCCGAAAAAGGCATTGTTCGCGCCGACGAACTCGAATTGCTCGAAGCGGAAGACGATCAAGAAAATTATAACGGCAACGGAAACGGCAAAGTTTTCGGACTTAACAAGAAAAAAATTATCCGTCAGGAACTGCATTATTTTGTGCCGTGTGTTGTGCGCGGAAAAATGGTTGCTGTCATCGGTTTGGGACGCGCCTCCGACGGTTCGCTTTTGTCGAGTGAAGATTTGGAAATTTTGCAGACCGTTTCCGGTTACGTCGCCGTCGCCGTCGAAAACAGCTTGCTTTATCAGGAACAGGAAACCCGCGCCGAAGAACTCGCTCTGCTCAAGGAATTCAACGAATCAATTGTCGAATCTGTCAATGTCGGATTGATTGCGGTTGACGAAGAAGGACGCATCACGCGCTGTAATTCGACGTTTGAAGCGATGATGGATACGAGCCGCGAACAAACCATCGGCAAACTTGTCGAAGACGTTTTTGATGAAAGTTTTGCCTTGAATTTAGAAAATATCTTAGGCAAATCGCGCTGGCATCTGACTGAAATTCGCAACGCTTACAAACTTTTCACGACCAATTCACAGGGAAAAGCGTTAATCATAAACGTTGCTGTCGCGCCGCTTCGTTCGGTTACAAATAATCAAACCGGCGCGATTATCGTTCTTGAAAACGTAACCTCGCGCATTAAATTAGAAGAAACTTTGCAGCAAAGCGAAAAACTTTCGAGCATCGGACTGCT
>JBDTSO010000215.1:0-5815 GCA_039931085.1 Acidobacteriota bacterium
CGCGGAAGTTCCGATGCCGTTTGCCCAATCACGAATAATTTGCTGACCTGACGGCGTATCCGAACCGTTTGTTCGATTCCAGTTGCCATACCAAATAATATAAATTGACGGCTGGCTGATTAACGCGCCGTTATGATAAATCAGCGGCGTAATCGCCGATGTTCCGCCTGTTGTGCTGGCACCATCAATTTTATTCGGCGAACGCGAATGTACATTGACTTTGTGTTGAATAATCACTTCCGGCTGCGCGAATGCGCTGATGCCCGAAAAAAACACTAATAAAGCTGCGACAAATCCTGACAAGAAAAAATTTTTCATCTATCTTCTTAAACCTCGATTCTGGAATGTATTAGATGTCGGCACTTGGCTGACATCCCTTAACCTTATAGGATTAAAGCGTTTCTGCGTATGAATTATGATAAGAGAAATAAGGCGAAAACCGTCAAACAAAAATCAGTTTTAACAATTATCGGCAAAAATAATCAGGAGAGAAGATTTTGCCAATTTTTGAATACTGAACTTTGCGAAAAATTTTGTCAAGCCAAAATGAATACATTTGAAAATATTTTTTTAATTGCTCTATTTACAGCAACTTACAAATCACCGGAAATAGAAGACTCGAAGAATTTTTTATTTCCGGTGATTTAAGTTTATTCAATCTTTACAAAATCCATTCCCGTGCGTCCGAAGGTTTCAGGATGATACATTTCTTCGGCTTTCGCGGGCGGCACAACAAATTGACCGGGCGTGGTCGCTTGTAATGTGGGAATAATTATAAACGCCTTCCCAGAGCAGCGAAGAAAATGCTTCGGCGCGTTCGTCGCGGAAATTTTGGTATTCAAACCACTAATTGCGCCAATACCAATAACCACGTCTGTAAGATTGCGAACCGTATTCGACAACGGGCGTATTTCCATCGCCGTTATCAGGCGGAATTGATTCGGTTACGGCTAAATCGGGATTTAAGATTTCCAAAACTCTTTGATTTATCGCTTCGAGATAGAAATAATTCCGTCATCGGCGAGAAATTCCAGAAATGCACTTCGCGTACTTTTCTCGGCAGCGGTTGCGGCAAAAAAAATTTCGGTTTCGATGAGTTTCTGCAAATCGCTTTTCGTTTGCGAAAATATGTTTGCAAAACTAAAAATAACGATAAATAAAACAATAATTTTTTTCATAATTAATCTTTACTACGAAGAAACAGCACCACATCGCGGAGTTCCTGCCCGCGCACAAAGGCAAATTGTTTGCCATTTTTCGAGAAGGCAAAATTGTAAAACTTCTCTTTCGGCAAACCTTCCAATCTCTTCGGTTCGCCGCCGTCAATCGGCTGAACCCAATAGCCGAAAGCATTATCCCGATAAACGACGGCTTCCAATATCCCAACGGCTAGTCTAAATTTACTTTGAAAGCAAAACCACGTCCTGCGTGGTGGTTGTATGCGAAACGATGATTTGATTGCCGTCCTTCGACCAATCAAACCAATTGACAATGCCTTTTCCCAAATCTGAAACGATTTGCGACGCGCCGCCGTCGGCAGTCGGCAAGAGCAAAAGATTGATGTTTTCGCCCGCGTATAAAATTTGTCCGATGTATTTGCCGTTCGGATGCCAGCGCATTCTTCGTTCGGTAACGGCTTTGGGAAAACTCAATTTTCCCAAAAAAGAGCCGTTTTCGTTTGAAACCAAACCAATTTTCCACAAGCCGTCGGTTTCCGCGTCCATAAAATAATACGCCGTCTGCGTTCCGTCCGCCGAAACCGCCGGATGTATCGAATGAGTTTGCGTCAATTGGACGGGAATTTTTTCCGCCAGCGAAACGCGCCAAAGCGTTATCAATTTATCATTCAAACCTTTTTGATAAATTATCGCCTGTCCGTCAGCCGTGAAATTCGGATAAACGTCTTCCGCGCCGTCGGTCAAGTTCTGCACATTTTTTCCGTCGGCGTTCGCCCATTTCAAGGAATGTTTTCCGTTGTCTGTCGAACAAAAAACTATCGAACCGTCAAGGGGCGAAACCGACAAGCCGAAGGTTACATTCGCGCCCGTGGTCAATTGCGTCGGATATTTGCCGTCGGCGTTCATTCGCCAAATCTCGCGTTTCCCGTTTTCGCTCGAACTATACAGAATCGCGCCGGCGGGCGCGAAAGCGACGTTATCTATCAAACCCGATTCCTTGAAAATTTCACGCGGCGCAAATTGATTATTCCGTTCGTCAAAGTCGCTAATTGAAATATGCGAAACGGCGTTTTTTTGAACGGTCAACAGATTTCCGCCCGCGCTTGCCAGCCACGAATAATTGTTTAAGTCTTTCGTGATTTGTTTTGCTTCGCCCGTCGTGCGCGAGACTGACCAAACCTGTCCTTGCCAAGGTTCGCTCGTATAAGCGATAAAAGCCAGATTTTCCGCGTCAATCCAAGCAAGATGCTCGATATAATCCCAACGCTGTTTGCTGATAAATCGTTCGCTCGAATCATTCGGATTAACTAATAAAATTCCGGCTTTGCTGCCGCCGTTTTTTTCTTGGATGGCGCAGGCGATTTCGTTTCCGTCGGGCGACCACGCCACCGGATTTGTATTGAAATTCGGAAAAGAGCGCACATCGTCCGCCGCCCGCGCTAAAATTTTCTTGTTTGCGCCGTTTGCGTCCGCCATTAAAAGTTGTGTTTCCTTGATTGAACTGCGCGATTCGGTAAAAGCCATTCGCTTGCCGTCGGGCGAATGGCTGACCGCCGCGCCCGTGATGATTCCGTTTATTTCATCGGTTGCGCCGCCAAGCAGCGGAATGCGCCAAATTTGCGGGTCAGCGACGTTGGCGGAAAAAGTAGTAGCGTAAATCAAATTTTCATCAGGCGAAACCGCCAAGCCGACAAAGCGCACAGGCTTTGTCGGTAAAATCTGCGTTTGGCTGCCCGTCGCAATATGTCTCAGCCAAAGGCTTTCGCCATCGTTTTCAGTCTGCGCGAAAACCGCGTATTTGCCGTCGGGCGTAAATGTCGCGTTGGTAATTTTACCGTTGGTTGTGAGTTTGGTTAATTTCAATTCGCGGTTGTCTGATTTGTTTTCGCCTTTCAAAAACCAAAACCCGAAAACTCCGATAATCAGCATCGTCGCCACGCCTGAAAAAATAACAACCGGCGAAACGGCAAGTTTGCGCCTTGCAAATTTATTTTTGGTAGATTTTTGAAATTCAACCGCCGCTGCTTCGTTTTCCGCGTTTGTTTCGCCACTTTCTTCTTCGATGAATATCCGCGAAACGGTGTGGCTTTCGATAATAATTTCCTTTTCATTGTCGGTTGGAGTTTTAACTTCGGCGACGAATTTATAACCTTTTCCCGGCACGGTGGCGAGAAAACGATTTTCGTTCTTTCTTTCGCCAAGTGCTTTTCGCAAAGCGGAAACATGAACGGTCAGATTATTTTCTTCGACAAATTGACCAACCCAAACCTTTTCGAGTAATTCGTCTTTGCTCAATATTTGCCCGTGATTTTCTACTAAAACCAACAGTAAATCAAAAGTTTTTGAATTGAGTGGAACAGATTTGCCTTGTTTGAGTAGCAAGCGTTTCGCGCCGTCAAGCTCGAAATCTGCGAAGTAAAAAGTTTGTGTTGTTAGGGTTTCCACTTTAATTAGGAAAATTTAGGAATTATTAGCCGCGAAATTAAGGACTTTTAGCAATGCTTTCGTCCAAACTGCCTTTATTCAAGAAAACTTCGCCCGCTTTTGTTCTAGGATTTTAACAGAAGAGGGCGAGATATAAAAGAAAAAAGATGACGAACAAAACACGACGCACACGACAAATCACGATTGAAACGCACAGCGTAACGATTATTCGCGCCAGAGGCAATCACCCTTTAGCTTTTTGTGAACGTTGCCAAACAAACGTAACCGTCGTTGCGCTCGAACAAATGGCGGCATTTTTTCAGATGACTTTGGCGGAAATTTGCCGCCGTGTCGAACGGGACGAACTGCATTTAATCGAAACACAGCGCGGTGTCGCGCTGATTTGCGGCGGTTCGCTTAACAATTCAGAAAGTAAATAATTCTGATTAACCAATAAAAAAATGAAGGAGTAAAAAAAATGAAAAAACTAATTTTAATCGCAGCTTTAACCATAATTTCAGCAACCTTCGCTTTCGCGCAGTCGAAAGCTGAACAGGAAATCTTAAAATTCATCGCCGATTACGATCAGGCATACATCAATAAGGATGTAGATTTTGCCGAGCGCGTCTGGGCAGACAATTATATCTTTTCGTATGAAGGCACATCGCAAAATCGCGCAAAATCTTTGGAAGAAGCACGGGCGGATAAAGCCGACGCGAATCCGAAATATAAATTCGTGTCATACAAAAGCGTTAATGACAGTATGCAGATCATCGGCAATGTGGCAATAGTTTCAGGAAGCTGGACTTCAAGTATTGTCCCGACAAGCGATTTGAAAGCCGAACCGCACATTGACAACGGGCGTTACACGATGATTTTGGAAAAACGAAACGGCAAATGGATGGTCATTGCCGAGCATAATTCCGAAGCACCGCACGACAAAAAATTGATGGAAGCGCAGGTCCTGAAAATGGGACAAGAATACAGCGAGATGATTAAGCGCGGCGATGCGGCAGAAATCGAAAAAATTCTCGCCGACGATTATCTTTACACGGACGAAAAAGGAAAAGTGCTGAACAAAGCGGAAGATTTGGCGACCTATAAAGACCGCAAATCAAAATTTGAGCTTGTCGAAACAACCGACCAAAAAGTGCGGATTGTCGGCAACACCACCGCCGTCGAAACCGGAACTTTTCACGTTAAAGGCACTGACAAAGACGGCAAGCCGTTTGACGAAACCGAACGCTATACGACAACTTGGATGGCACGCAACGGTCAATGGAAAATCGTCGCCGATCATACTTCGTCAATCAAAAAATAACAAACAATTTGTTTTTTTCGCGTTCCGGCTTTCCAAATCGATTCGCCAAAGAAACAAGACACATCGGCAAACGGATTTTGTTTGAACATTTAATCTGTTTACCGATGTGCCGAATAAACTAAAAAAATAAAGGAGAACGTAAAATGGATTACTTTTAACATTGGTTTGGAGTGGAGATAAAAGGCGGCGGGACGATTTGTGTTGCCGGATTTGAAACGATGGAAGGTTTTGGAGAAAAATTATGCGTTATTTTTATTTGTTATTTTTCGCGGTAATAATGTCGGCGTTTGCCGGATGCGCTTTTGCGCCGCCCGTCGAAGATATTTCGGAAGTCGGGCTGGCAGCGGGTAGTGGACTTGGAGGTTCTTCATTTTCAATTACATTTCGCACTGACGGGACGGCAGTTTATGATTGCGTGTTTTTTGATTTAAGAGAAGATGATAAACCGAGAAACGAAAACCCCAAATCACTTTGCGGTGAATTATACCGCAGCAACGCTCCGGCTTTCGTCAAAAACCAATATGGTTTGGATGGCAAATTTTCCGGCGTTATCGGTAAAGAACAATTTGAACGGCTGACGCAGTTGGTTGATAAAAACGGCTTTTTTTGACTTGAAAGACGAATATGTCGAGGCTTATGACAAACTCGGAAAAGAAGATTTATCAACGGCGGATAATATGAAAGCTGTTCAATTGAACGGTGAGAAAGATGGCAAGGACATCAAAAAAACACCCGGCGAATCTTCAAACGATGGGGAAATTCCGAAAACGATTTCCGGCGGTGTTTTAAATGGAAAGGCGATTGATCTACCGCAACCCAAATATTCGGCGGCGGCGCGGATGATGAAAGCGAGCGGCGCGGTTAAGGTGCAGGTTACGGTTGACGAAAACGG
>JBDTSO010000216.1:0-5778 GCA_039931085.1 Acidobacteriota bacterium
GGACTTTGGATTATTTCATCATGTTCGGCGGCAAAAAGAACGTAAAATCTCGTGCCGTTTTCTAAAGTTGACAAGATTTCGTCTGCGGCTGATTCGGGTGAATCTTTTTTTACTTCGTTGCCGCAAACGTGGCAGAAAGTCTGCCCGACACGCGCGTATAAAAGCCGCAAATAATCGTAAATTTCGGTTTGCGTGGCAACCGTCGAGCGCGGATTACGCGTCTGATTTTTTTGCCGAATCGCAATTGCCGGCGCGATGCCGATGATTTCGTCAACGTCCGGTTTGTCCATTCGTTCGAGAAACTGCCGCGCGTAAGCCGACAAAGATTCGACGTAACGCCGCTGACCTTCAGCGTAAATCGTATCAAAGGCGAGCGACGATTTGCCCGAACCCGAAACGCCTGTTACGACCGTCAATTTGTTGAGTGGCAAATGAAACGAAATGTTTTTTAAGTTGTGAACCCGCGCACCGCGCACTTCAATGGTTTCTTCTTTAGATTTTACAGCTTGCATAGATGAAATATTCTGTCGTTAAAGCAAATGATGATTTTATCAAATTGCCGCCAAGACACAAAAGCGGAATAAAAAACTTTTATTCGGATATTACAAAAGTAGAAACAATCAAAATTTTAACGAGGCAGAAATGAAACTAACTTTATTATTACTTATTTTAATCGGCGTTCTCGGCGTGTTTTCGGCGACGGCGCAAACTAAAGAAAATGCGGCGACGAAAAACAAAACGCCCGTTCTCGTCGAACTTTTTACATCGGAAGGCTGTTCGAGTTGTCCGCCAGCCGATAAGAATTTGACACGGCTTGAAAAAGAACAGCCGAACACCGACGCGGAAATTATCACGCTCGAAATGCACGTTGATTATTGGAATTACTTGGGTTGGAAAGACGAATTTTCGTTGGCACATTTCGGTGAGAGGCAAGGCGGTTACGCGAGTTTTTTCGGACTTGATTCAAATTACACGCCGCAAATGGTCGTTGACGGACAGAAAGAATTTGTCGGCAGCAATTACAAGAACGCGACGAATGCGATTGCCGAAGCTGTCAAAAATCCGAAAGCGGCGGTTGAAATTTCACCCGAAATTTTAGCGAAAAAAATCAATTTCAAAATAAAAAGCGCGGACATTTCAAAACACGACGAATCGTATATTTGGTTAGCTGTAACGGAAGATAATTTGACGAACAACGTCAGTCGTGGCGAAAATTCCGGCAGAACTTTGTCTCATACTTCGGTTGTCCGAGAATTGAAACTTATCGGCAATCTGATGCCCGCCGATAAGAATTTTAATATTGAAACCGCCGTCAATCTTCAATCGAACTGGAATAAGAAAAATCTAAAATTTGTCGTGTTCGTGCAGGGCAAACAATCTAAAAAAGTTTTTGCTTTAGATAGAACGAAATTGATTTGATTTCTTCAAGGAGTGTTATATTATGACGAAGGAGTTTTTTATGAAACAGCTATTAATAATCGGGCTTTTGGCAATTTTTTCGAGTTTTTTTGCTTGCAGCATATCAAATGATGCAGCGGCAACCGAACCAGCCGATGTGCCGCAAGTAAACGCAAATCCGCAACTTGAAAATGTGAATAATAAAGATAAAAAGCCGGTTTTGGTCGAACTTTTTACAAGCGAAGGCTGTTCGAGTTGTCCGCCTGCCGACCGGGTTTTGGCGCAGTTGGAATCTGAACAACCGAATAAAAACGCGGAAATAATTACGCTCGCGCTGCATGTTGATTATTGGGACAGCATCGGTTGGAAAGACGAATTTTCGTCGGCGTTATATAGCCAGCGGCAAAATGTTTACGGGCAAGCGTTTAAGATGAATCAAGTTTATACACCGCAAATGATTGTTGACGGAGAAAAGCAATTTGTCGGAAGTAATCTGTCGGAAGCAAATAAAGCCATCACTGAAAGTGCAAAAGATGAAAAGGCAAATGTCGAACTTGCCAACTCGGAAAATAATTTGAAAATAAAAATTTCCGACATTCCAAACCACGAAAACGCTTCCGTATTTTTGGCGATTGCCGAAGATAATCTCAGCACAAATGTCAAAGGCGGCGAAAACTCCGGGCGCAAACTCGAACATACATCTGTTGTACGCGAACTGAAATCAATCGGCAGCGTAACGTCGCAACAAAATAGTTTTGACAACTCCGTAGCCGTCCAATTACAGCCGGATTGGAAAAAGGAAAATCTAAAATTTGTCGTTTTTGTGCAGGAAAACGGTAGCCGAAAAATTTTGGGTGTCAATCGAATAAACTCTTTATAAATTAGCTAAGAAATTTACAAGAATAAATAAATTATTTATCTTAAAATTCCACTGATCCTGTTATTCCTGTAAATTTCTTTTTAATTTTTTACCAGCGAAAATCGTATTTTGAAAAGTTTTCGCGCCAGTTTTCATCAATTTCGATTTTGAGAATCGGAATTTCTCCGTCGTAAATAATTTCCGCATCTAAAAAGCGGCGCAAACGATAAGTTCTGCCCGAAGGCGAACAGATAATCAGCGTCGCTTTTTCTTCGTCAAATCGGGAAACGACTGCGAAACGCCAGTCTTTTTTTGTGCGAACAATCAAACGCGCACCGAGCGGCAAATCGCACAAAGTTATTTTAGTTTCGGGAGTTTCCAAAGTTTTTGGTAAGTTTGATAGCTCGCTTCGGGCATTTGAATTAAAACCGGATTTTTCTTCGTGTCTAAACGGCTCAAAACCGTTTCGATATTTTCACGCTTCATCGCCGTACAGCCAGCCGTTCCGCTTCTTTCGCTTTTCCAGATGTGCAGAAAAATGCACGAACCTTTTCCCTTTTGCGGCGGATTTGAATTGTGCGCGACAAAAACACCCAAATCGTATTGTGCGCCGACAGCCAGCATCTTTTCCGAACTGTTCCAGTCAAAATTTCCGATTTTGTTTTTATCAACGATGCGGTTGTAACTGGCGGATTTCACATCATCAACACATTCGGTTGATTCTTCCAATTGTGTGTAAGGCAAATTGACAAATTCAGGTTTGTCGCTTGAGCCGAACGCGCTCGTCAGATTAAAAATTCCCGCCGGAGCTTTGCCGTCGCCTTCGACTTTGTGCGGTTCGGTTTCCGCCTTCATTCGCGCGTCGTCGCTCCACGCCAGACCGCTTTTGCCGACGACGACCGGAAAACTTTCGCCAACCGCTTTCCATTCCGATTTTGTATTGGCGCGTTCAAAAATCTGCGCCTTTCCCTGAACTGCGTTCCAATCTTTTGTTGTAACGACAATTGCCTGAAGCGATTTTGAATATGGAACTTTCGGAGTCGGAGTTTGAACGGTTTTCACCTGAGCGAAAACATTGGCGGAAAGAAAAAGCAGAATCAGTAAAGTAGTTTTGAACATCGAAAATTAATTGTATAAATAGAAAACCGCGCAAAAACACAAAAGATTTCTGCGCGGCATATAACAAGGTTTTTAATCAACAAACGGCAGATCGTGCTGTTTTGGTTTTTGGCTGACGGCATAAACTCGCAAGCCGATAGAAATCATCAAAATCGAAATGCCGATCCAGATAAAAACCCACATAATCGAAGGCAAACCTGTAATCGCCGCCATATTTGCCGCGTCCGTATGAATATCAGAACCGACGAGCGGAGCATTGATAAAAAAGAGCGTTTTCAAATCGAGAAAAGCGTTCAAAATACATTGGATTGCGAGAAAACTCATCGCAAACTGCGCGACTTTCGGACTGGCATATTTGGCGATTGCCAGAAGTCCGACTGTCAAAAATACGCCGGAAAACAGGGTAAACGCGACGCTTCCCAAAGTAACCTGCGTCGAAAAAATATTCCACATCGGCGCGAGCAGTCCGAAAAAGAGCGTCATAATTCCGACAAAAATCGCCGAACCCGCCAAAACAACTCTTGCCGAATAAGCACGGCGAATCAAAACGAGAAGCAAAACGCCGAACGCCGTCGTGCCGAGATAACCCGCGCTGGAGATCAAGAGAGCGGAAAGCCAATTTGACGGCAAAGCGTAAACCATTCCGCTGCCATCGGCGGAAATCGTCAAACTCTGCACCGAACTTCCGGTTATCAGAGACATCAGCGCGTGGCTTCCTTCGTGGATAAACGTCACAAACAAACGAATCGGATAAACCAGATATTCGGTGTAAGGAATAAACCACAGGGCAATTGTAATAACCGTCGCAATTAATAAAAGATAAATTTGCGGCTTCGCATCTTCGGCAACTTTGTATTTCATTTTTCCAAAAACTCCTTGTAAATTTTTAAAATCAAGTCAACTGTTCTTACGTTTTATTTTACACTATTGTTCGTAAATCGTGAATAGTTAGTTGTAAATTTACGAAAATTTGTTGCAGTTTTCAGTCAACTATTAATAAAATCTGACTTTCCGCCTGTTTTCAATTCTAGCTGAATTCCGGTAATTTGAATATCTTTTTGGACGGCTTTGCACATATCGTAAATCGTCAGCGCGGCGACCGAAACCGCCGTCAACGCTTCCATTTCAACGCCGGTTTGCGAATTTGTTTTGACTTCGGCTTCGAGATAAACGCCGTAATCTTTTATTTCGGTGTTCACATTAACTTTCGACAAATTTATTTGATGACACAGCGGAATCAGATTTGAAGTTTGTTTTGCCGCCATAATTCCGGCGATTCGAGCGATTTCCAAAGGATTTCCTTTCGGGTTTTCGTTCGATTGGAGAATTTCGATAGTTTCTTCATTCAGCAGAACTTTTCCTGAAGCGACGGCGCAACGCGCAGTTTCCGCTTTTTCGGAAACGTCAACCATTTTTATTTTGCCTTGTTCGTCAAAATGCGAAAGTTTTTTCATAATTCTTTTAAGACAGATATAAAATTTCTGCAATATCGCCTTGTTCTAAGTTTTTGTCCTGCGGCACGAAAACCAGCGCGTTGGCGCGTGAAAAAGCAATAAAATTCGACGAACCGCTAAAGCGCAGCGATTCGATTATCAACTTTCCGCTTTTATCGGTTTCAACCAACGCAGGCAAAAACGAATCTCGTCCTTTAGCGCCTTTCAATTTTCGGGAAGCGACGGCAAAACCGTGTTTTAATTGGCTGTTTTTCGCGCTCTGCATTTTCAAAATCGCCGTTCTGACAAACAGAAAAAAAGTAACCGCCGCCGAAACCGGATTTCCGGGCAAACCGAAAATCAAACAATTATTTAGTTTTGCAAAAACCGTCGGCTTTCCGGGTTTCAAACTGATTTTTTCAAAAAGAATCTCCGCGCCGAGTTCGCGCAGAACGGGTTTTGTAAAGTCGTAATCACCAACCGAAACGCCGCCCGTGATTATTAAAATATCATAACTATTAACGGCATTTTGGATTTTAGATTTTAGATTTTGGATTTCATCTTTAACAATCGGCAAGATTTTCGCGTCGGCAAATTTGTCGGCGAAGACTTTGAGCATTATCGAATTCGAGTTGCGAATCTGATCTTTCTGCGGCTTTTCAAAAATTTCGACAATCTCGCTTCCCGTCGAAAGAATTCCGACTTTCGGCTTTTTATAAACATTAATTTTCGCGTATCCGAATGAAGCAATCGCCGCAATCATATTTTCCGTAATAATTTCACCTTTTGAAAATATTTTCGTTCCTTTTTTGATTTCCGAAGCCAGAACATTGACGTTTTGCAGCAATTTCGTTTTTTCTAAAACCGTAATAAAACATTCAGTTTCTTCGGTCAATTCAACTTTCTGAACCGCATCCGCGCCTTCGGGAACACGCGCTCCGGTCATAATTCTGACGGCTTCGCCCGAAT
>JBDTSO010000217.1:0-5777 GCA_039931085.1 Acidobacteriota bacterium
CTGGAAAGCCGGAACGAATCGGTTAGTCGTCAAAATGAACCGCGCTATTGAACCCGAATGGTTCGGACTCGGTTTTCAAGGTTCGGCGGCGGACGTTTTTATAAAAACAAACGATGAGAAAATCCAAATTGGTGATTATAAATGGAAGTTGATGCCGTCGTTTGCGGAGAAACACGAATACGCACATTCGAGCAATAATGCGGGAACGATTATTTACAACGCTATGATCGCGCCGCTCGTGCCGTTTGCGATGCGCGGCGTTCTCTGGTATCAGGGCGAAACGAATGCGGGGCGTTCATATCAATATCGCCAAACTTTTCCGCTGATGATCAAGGATTGGCGCAAAAAATGGGACGACGATTTTTATTTTTATTTTGTTCAACTTTCGAGTTACGGCGCGAATCAGGACAGCAACACAGGTAGCGGTTGGGCGGAATTAAGAGAAGCGCAAACGATGACTTTGAGTTTGCCGAAAACCGGGATGGCGGTCACGACCGACATCGGCAATGCGAACGATATTCACCCGACGAATAAGCAAGATGTCGGACATCGGCTGGCGGCGAACGCTTTGAAACAGACTTACGGGCAGGAAATTCCAAACAGCAGTCCGATGTTTGACACGGTGAAATTTGAAAACGGTAAAGCCATTGTTTCTTTCAAATACGCTGAAAACGGATTGAATATCAAAGACAAATACGGCTATCTGAAAGGCTTTGAAATCGCGGGCGCGGACAAGAAGTTTTATTACGCCAAAGCGGAAATTGAAGGCGACAAAGTTATCGTTTACAACGGCGAAGTGAAAAATCCCGTCGCCGTCAGATATGCCTGGTCGGACGCGCCGACGGACGCTAATTTATATAATTCGGCAGGTTTTCCCGCCTCGCCGTTTCGCACGGACGATTGGAAAGGCATAACGGTCGGGAATATATTTCAATAATTTGTAAGTTTCAAAATAATTACTGATACAACTTTTAATTCGGATTAAAAGTTATTCAATAATGAAAACTTACTTTTTTTTCATAATCATTAGCGACCTTTGCGAAAACCTTTGCGTTTCTTTGCAATTAACAAATCTTTTTTTAACGCAAAGAAACGCAAAGTTAAAAATAACAATATTTTAAAATTCTTTCTTTCTCGAATTCACGTTGATCTATTGTCTATCATTTAAGTCATTGTTTACATTCGATTTTGCAACGATAAATGACACAATGACGGAGAGACCGATCACGCCCAAAATAAATCCCAAACTGTAAGAAATCGGGAAATGTCCGTCGTAAAAATCGTTGAGCCAGACCATTTTCAAACCGACGAAAATCAAAACGATGGATAAGCCGTATTTGAGCAGATAAAATTTATCAATCGCGCCAGCCAGCATAAAATACATCGAGCGGAGACCGAGAATGGCGAAGATGTTTGAAGTGAAAACTATCAACGGTTCTTTGGTCAGTGCGAAAATTGCCGGAACTGAATCAACGGCAAAAATAATGTCTGTTGCTTCGAGAAACAAAAGTGCGATAAACAAAGGTGTGGCGGAAGTTACGCCGTTTTTTTTGACGAAAAATTCCTTGCCGGAAATCGTGTTTGTAACCGGCATAAATCGTGTGAAAATTCGTACCAGCAGATTTTTTTCAGGTTCGATTTCGGTTTCTTTGGAAAACATCATCTTGATTCCGGTGATGATTAAAAAGCCGCCGAAAATATAAATAATCCAATGAAACTGCATCAGCGCAGAGCCGAGAGCAATGAAAATCGCGCGAAAAACGAGTGCGCCTAAAATTCCGTAAAACAAAACGCGGTGTTTATATTTGGCGGGAATAGCGAAATAGCTGAAAACCAGCACGAAGACGAAAATGTTGTCAATTGAAAGCGAATATTCGACGACGTAGCCGGAGAGAAATTCCAGAGCAAGTTGCCGCGCCGTTTCCGCGCCGAATTTGTCGAGCGAATATTGATAAAAAAGAAAGTTGAAAGTCAGGGCGAGAACAACCCAAACAATGCTCCAGACGGTTGCTTCTTTGAATGAAACAATATGCGCTTTGCGATTAAAAACGCCTAAATCCAAAGCGAGCATTAATAAAACGAACAATAAAAATAAGCCGTAAAACCACCAGTAATCGGCAAAGGGAAATAATGTCATTACAAAAATCGTCCTCCGAAATTATTTGAAAATATCGAGTTTGATAATTTCATCAGAAAGAGAAAATAAGATCGGAAGATTATTTTCGGTGCTGAAATTTATGATGTGCGTCAGAATTTCGTCGAGGATTTTTTCGGCGATTTCCGCTGTGATTTCAAGAATCAATTCAAAAAAGAATTGTAGCAACGCTTCAAATAACACCTCCATTTTCGTATCTCCTCTTTTGTATATTTTGTTTGCAAAAGAAAAAACCTTCCGCAAGCAATAAAAAATTTTGCTTCACAGAAGGTCTTGATACTTGCGCTGATGAACCGGATTTTCCATCGGGAAAATCGTGTTGACGATTTCAACAGACCGTTTCGGGTTATCTACTCCCCTTCAAATTGTTAAAATAAAATTACCATAAACATTTTCCGTATGCAAGTTTTTGAAAAGGAATAAGCAAAATGTTGTGATATACTGAAAAGTTTAGAAAATTGGAAATAAATTGAATATATTGAAGGAAAATTTGTGGATAAAATAGAAATAATACCTCTTGGCGGAATCGGTGAATTCGGAATGAATTGTATGGGAATTCGCTACGGCGATGAAATGATTGTGGTTGATGCGGGAATGGGTTTTCCCGAAGAAACGCCGTTTGGCGTGGATATTTCGATTCCGAACTTTGATTTTTTGGATAAGCATAAAGACGA
Source organism: Acidobacteriota bacterium (assembly GCA_039931085.1). GTDB lineage: Bacteria > Acidobacteriota > Blastocatellia > Pyrinomonadales > Pyrinomonadaceae. Next base: position 2,830 of record JBDTSO010000217.1, read on the forward strand.
TTTGACCGCGCTGATTTTGACCCACGGACACGAAGATCACATCGGCGCGCTGCCGTATTTTTTGAGGAGGTTTAATCTGCCCGTTTACAGTTCGCGTTTTACATTGGCGTTGGCGGAAAAGCGCCTGGAAGAACACGACTTGCTCGATTCGGTTTTGATGCACCGCGTCGAAGCCAATGATGTTGTCAAAATCGGCAGTTTTACAATCGAATTTATTCACGCTTCGCATTCGCTGGTCGAATGTTTTTCGCTGGCGATTACCACGCCCGCCGGAACGATTATTCAAACGGGCGATTATAAATTGGACGACACGCCCGTGATCGGCAAGCCTTATGATTTGAAAACACTCGCAAAATATGGCGATGAAGGCGTTTTAGCTTTGCTTTCCGATTCAACAAACGCGACTATTCCCGGTCGAACGCCCTCCGAACAGGCGGTTATTCCGGCGTTTGAGGAAATTTTCGCGCAGGCGGAAGGCAGAATTTTTGTGGCATCATTTTCTTCTTCGCTGCATCGTTTGCAGGTCGTCTTTAACGTGGCGAAAGCGTTTGATAAAAAAGTTTGTGTTCTCGGGCGTTCAATGCAGAAAAACGTTGAAATCGCTACCGAACAAGGTCTGCTTGATATCCCGCACAATACGATGGTTGCGCTGGGCGAATCGCGCAGTTTGGAAGATGATGAAATTGTTTATCTCGTAACGGGTTCGCAAGGCGAATCACGCGCGGCGTTGGCGAATCTGGCGCACGGAACTTACAAGGGAATGGAAATCGAAAAAGGCGATACGGTTGTACTTTCGGCTCGCATTATTCCCGGCAATGAAAAATCTATTTCGCGGCTGATCGGTCAATTATATAAACGCGGCGCAAATATTATCGAAGAAAAACGCCGTCTGATTCACGTTTCGGGACACGCTTCGCAGGAAGACATCAAAATTTTGACAGAAACGGCGCGTCCAAAATATGTCGTTCCGATTCACGGCGAATATCGAATGCTCTTTCGGCATAAAGAATTTATCAAACATCACGTCGAAGGTTATTCCGACGATAACGTCATTTTAATCGAAAACGGCGATACATTGGAGATTGATAAATTCGGTGCGCGAATTACGTCGCACGAAGATTTCGGAAAGACGTTTATTGACCAAGCCGCAACCGACGAAATTGATTATGACACCGTGCGCGAACGCAAAAAGCTCGGCTTTGGCGGAATGATCTCCTTAGTTGTTACGGTTGACAAAGACACCAAAAAGTTAAAACAAGAACCGCAAATCACCGTTCAAGGTGTTGCCGGAATTGACCCACTCAACGGAATGCTAAAAGATGCCCGTGAATCAATTATAGATGCGGTTGCGGCAATGAAACGCGAAGATTTTAATGATAAAAATTGGGCGAAAGAGAATCTGCGAATTCACCTGAAAAGATTTATACAAAAAGAAACCGGCACAAAACCCGTGATCGTTCCTACGCTGGTCGAAGTTTAGTATGAATGCTCACGAATTTTTGAAAAAAACTCGCGTCGAAGTTGCGCCGGAAACATTTAATCTTATTTCACTGCGCCGCGAAGATTGGCTGAAACTGCTCGAAAATCCCGAACTATCGCCGCGAATGTCCGCGCCGTTTATGATTTTTCTCGATAAGTGGGAAGTGACACTTTTGTTGGACGAAATTGATTTCGGCACGATTCGCCACGCAATCAGAGATGCAAAAACGGAAGGGAACTTTCGGCTTTTATCGTTTGATATTGAACTCGATTTTAACATCGTCGGATTTCTCGCCGAAATAACGAAAATTTTAGCCGAAGCAAATATCTCAATCGTCGCGCTTTCGGCTTTTTCACGCGATCATATTCTGATTAAACAGAATGATTTATCAAAAGCCTTGAAAGTTTTAGGCGAATATGTCGAAGAACTCTGTTAAAATAAATTTCATTTTATGAGAATCCTTTTATTAACCTCAATTTTGATTTTAGTATGCTGCATGACTTCATTCGCGCAGATAAATGAAATTTCACCTTGTCCGGCAATTTATGTAACCGGTCCATCAAGTGTTCCAAAACTCGGAGATTCAATTACCTACTCTGCAATAGTTAGTAAAAATGCAGAGAATTATAAATTAAAATATATTTGGACTGTTTCCGGCGGAGAAATTCTCGAAGGACAGGGGACTGCCATTATTCAATCAACTTTTGATTACAACAAAGGTAATTTAGCAACAGTTAAAATTGAAGGATTACCCGAAAATTGTCAGAATTCAGCTTCAGAAGTTGCGTTCATTGATAAAGATCCTGAATCCAAAAAATTTAATGAATTTGCTCTTGCCGATTTCAAATTAAATAAGGGTAAAAACGATAAGTTGATTGACGTTTTGAACAATGATCCATCATTGCAGCTATATGTAATCTTTTACTTCAAAGATAATTCCTCGCAGAAATCAACAAACCAAAAAATGCGGCAAGTTGTAAACCTTTTGATAAATAAAAATAAAATTGGCAATGAAAGAATTACTGAATTAAAAGCATTTTCGGAAAAACAAGAATCAGTTCAATTTTGGCTGATACCGACAGGTGCGATGCCGCCAACGCCTGAAAATAAATAAATTTAAATTTTAACTAAGTCTACTTAAAATCCAATACAAAATATAAACGCTCACCGCAATTGAACCGATCAAAATCGCTATCAAACCAAAAATTATCAAACCGACAAAAAGATAATCTGAAGTCGTGCCTTGATCTTTTCCGGTGGCGCGTTCACGAATCAGATTCATATTTTTCTTGTTTGATTTCCAAATAAAATCAAAAGCATCGCCGACAACCGGAATCGAACCGACAACATAATCAAGACCGATATTAAAAGCCATTCTAAGAAGCGTAATTTTCGGAACGCCGTAGCGAACGCCCGCAATCAAAATATAAAACGAAGCCAGCGAAGTTATCGAATCGCCGACGTTCGG
>JBDTSO010000218.1:0-5766 GCA_039931085.1 Acidobacteriota bacterium
AAAAATACGGCGACTGCATTCAAATCGGCGCACGCAATATGCAGAATTTTTCGCTGCTGAAATACGCCGGAAAAACTCGCAAACCGATTTTGCTCAAACGCGGATTGTCGGCGACACTCGATGAATTTCTGCTCGCCGCCGAATATATTATGGCGGAGGGCAATTACGACGTGATTCTGTGCGAACGCGGCATCCGCACGTTCGGCAATCACGCCCGCAACACGATGGATTTATCAATTATTCCCGCCGTCCAGCGTGTGACGCATCTGCCGATTATCGTTGACCCGTCGCATGGCACGGGCAGAAATTATATGGTTAATCCGATGGCTCGCGCCGGTGTCGCGGTCGGCGCGGACGGTTTGATTATCGAAGTTCATTCAAATCCCGAAGAAGCTCTTTGCGACGGAGCGCAGGCTTTGACACCAAAACAATATTTGGAATTAGCCGAACAAATGAAAGTTATTCATGATATTTTGATGCCCGTCGCCGTTTAGTTCCGGCTTGATTTTTTGTAGAAGTCCGCACGAAGTAAGGGCGTATTTGTGCACAACATAGAATGCTCTTACTTCGTGCGAACTTCTGCATTTTAAACTTGCTTTAATGTGAATCGTAAGCGGCACGTCGGAAGTTAATCCCATAGTAAAAACACCCTTGCCGCCTCGTTTCTGCGACTCGGCGGCAAAAAAAATCGTTAAATAATTTTAATTCATCGCTCTGCTAAAAAATTTAACTTTTAGGATTTTCCGGCAGCGTCGCCGACGATGTAGCTGTCGCGTGCGCGAATTATGAGTTTCGGGCGGTCAACGCGCACTCTGATTTGTCTTCTCTCACCTGTTTCACCCGACGCTGACGGATAATAACCGATGCTGTATTGACGGCGCAGTTCTTCGGCGATGCTTTCAACAGCGTTCGTCAAACCACCCGGTGTTGACTCGGCGCGGAAAAGTTTGCCGCCTGTCGCCGCCGCAAGCTCCGTCAGATACGCTCTGCCACGCGTGTACTCCGCGCTTACTCCGGCGGTTGATTGTCTGCCGCCGATGCCGCCCGGAAGTCCGAGAGTCGGCGGCGTACTCATCACGCCTCCACCTCCGCCGCCAATTCCTATGTTATTTAGAAATGTATTGTAATAAATCGGGAAAATTACCGCATCGCTTTCTTCCGCATCTCTGACCGTTTCTTCAAAGTTCGCTCTGACTGAAGTTGTGTCAACGCCGTCAGTGAACAAGACTATCGCTTTGCGTCCTTCGATTTTGTCGAGCCGTTTCCGCAGCGAAAAATCAACCGCTTCATAGAGCGATGTGCCGTCGCCGAAACCGGTTTTGCGAATCGCTTTGTTAATTTTATCACGGTCGCCCGTAACTTCCGTTAAAACGTGAACGGACGAATCGAATTCGATGACCATCACTTGATCCTGCGGATTTAATTGCTGAACAAAAGCAGCGGCGGCAGCTTGAATTTCTTCGATTTTGTAAGCCGTCGAAGGACTGACATCAATCAGCAAAACGACCGTAAAAGGCTGCTCCGACGTGCCGAAATAAGCGATTTCCTGTTCAACTCCGTTTTCAAAAACCTTAAAATTTTGCTTGTTCAAATTTGGAATGTAAAACCCGTTGCGGTCGGAAACCGAAACCGGAATCGTCACCAGATTGGTTTCGACTTTAATCACTTCTTCGTCAGGATTTGCCGGTGCGGTGTTTGCTGCATCCGTTGTTTGGACTGTCGGTTTAGTTTCTTTTTTTGTTTCCTTTTTCGACTTTTTACTGTTTCGATCTTTCACCGAAATCGAACGCGGCGCGTTCGGCGCGGATTCCGAATAACCGACGGATTCATCTTTCTGTGTGCCGGTTGTGTCTTGCGTTAGCTGAATCTGCGGTGTCGAAACCGGCGCGGCGGGCGCGGTTTGAACTCTTCGACCTGACTGGGCAAAAGCATTGGTCAAAAAAACCAATGTAATAGTCAAAAAAATCTGTACTGCTTTCATTTTATTTCTTTCCATCATCAAAAATTATCTATAAATTTAAATCGCAAACCGCGCTTCCGAACGGTTATTGCGTAAAAATTTTTATTCGTTAACTTTGACTGTTCTTCGCGTCAAAGCGTTGCCACCCGTCAATAATCGCCGCAAAAACTGCCGCGCTTTGTGAAGCTGCGATTTTGAAATACCGGAAGCGCAGCCGAGCATTTGTGCGATTTTTTACACAAATTCAATCGCAAATATGAAAATCACCTTCAAATAGTTTATAATGTTGACTAAATAGTAAAGATTCATAAACTTTATAATTTTAATATTTAATATAGGATTTACAAGAAATGCCAAAAATTGCAGATATACAGGAAACGCCGAATCCGAACGCGGTGAAATTTATTTTAAAAGAGCCGGTTTCGCACGGAACTTCGCATTCGTTTGATACGGTTGAAAAAGCCGCCGCCGACAAACTCGCCAAATCTTTATACGAAGTCGGCGAAGTCGTGTCTGTATTTTATATGGACAAAATGATTACGGTTGAAAAAACCGACGAAGCCGAATGGGACGATATTTTGCCGATGCTTGCCGTGCCGATTCGCGCAGCGGAATCGGTCGCGTCAAACGGCAACGGAAATGGGAATGCGGCGAAGGAAGTCGGCGGCGCGATTGCGGCGGCGGTCAGCGACAATCCGGTCGTCGCGCAGATCGAAGAACTGCTCGACGAGAGAATCCGTCCGTATCTGGCGAGCGACGGCGGCTGGCTGGAAATTTTAGATTTGGAAGATCACACTTTAAAGATTCGTTATCAAGGCGCGTGCGGAAGTTGTCCGAGTTCTTTGACCGGAACGCTGATGGCGATTGAAAATATGATAAAAGAAGAGATTGACGATCAAATAGAAGTAGTCGCTGTTTAGAATTATCAACAGAATTTCATCGTTTTTTGGAATACTCGTATATTTAATAATTTTTATTTCTTGAATTTAAAACTAATTCTTGACATAAAAATATAAAATTGTCCATAATCAAAAAGTTGGCGGTTTGTTTAGCTTGCCAATTTGTCCATAAAAGTTCAAAATCTACTCAAAACCGCCAGCCATTTGCATCCTTAAAAGTGCTGTGTCTTCAAAATACGGAGGAAAAATATAGTGAATAGTGAAGAACTCGAACAGAGTTTGAGAACTGAATTCGAGATTTATCTCAAAGACGTTTTTGCCGGTATGCGGCAGGAAATGTCTCAGTTACAGGAAAAAATCGAGGCTGAATTTGAGAAACATAAGTCTCAGCTCGACGAAGTTTTTCAAGAGTTTTCCACGCGCATCGAAACCGACAAAGGAATTGACGATATTTTTTCGGAAACGGTCGTCGAACATCTGCGTCTGGCGCGTGATGAAGGTGCGCGAATTACCGCAACGGCGATTGCCGAAGCGGAAGATATGGAAAAAGAGTCCGCTCCGAAGGTCGGAGTTAGTGAATTAAACGACGCAATAGGCGATATTGCCGAACAAACTTCGCAAGTGGCGATATTAAAAACTCTCGTCAACCACGCCGCACATTTTACGCCGCGCGGCGCGTTTTTTATCATAAAAAATGATCATTTCGTCGGCTGGCGCGTGTTTGGTAAAGAGAGCAGCACGGATGAACAAACCGTGCGCGAGATTTTCTTTCCGACTTCGACATCAACTATTTTGGGCGAAGCAGTCAGGTCTTTGAGCGCGGTTGAAAGTTCTTATGGAACATACGCCGGAGATTCGATTTATCTAAACAAATTGAATTTTGGTCAACCCGACAAAATGTTTGCAATTCCGTTGGTTGTTCGCGGGCGCGGTGTCGCGGTGCTTTACGCCGATTATGGAACGACAGGCGAAAGTGTCAATCTCGAAGTACTGGAAATTCTAGTGCGAATCGCCGGTATGACGGTTGAACTTTTGGCGGCTTCTCAAGGTGCAAAGCCAACCAGAGATTCCGCACAAACGCAGGCGAATTACGACCGGAAACAGCCGGAAGAAACCTCAAAGAATGAAACACAAGAAACTTCAACCGCTTATCAATTCAATCGTCAACCGGTTGAAAATGAAATAGCTCAAACCTATCAGCAATCTGCCAAACCATTTACAATTGTTGAAAATAAAGATACTTCAGATTTTGAAAAACTTCCCGAAAATGATTTTCAGGCTTCGTATGAAAGCGACAGTTTTTCTTATCAGCCGGGTGTAAGTGAAAATACACAGGAAGATTTTGCTGCGACCGGCAATTATTCATACGAAGAAAATCCGGATGTCCACCCAATAGAATCAACCGATTCGTGGAATCAACCGACAGAAACGCCGAAATTTGACGAAATCAGTTCGTGGAAACAACCTGAGGAAATGCCGGCGGACGAACAAAGTTATTCGTGGAATCAACAGACGGAAACTTCTGATAATTTCACGTCTGACTATTCGGATAATGTTGAAGAGGTTAAGGATTTTTCACAAACTTTTGAATCTCCGGTTACTGAATTCGAATCTTATCAACAACCTGTTTCGGAAACGAAAATTGACTATTCCGCGCCAATTTCCAGCGATTATCAACCTGCCTCCGACGACTATCAAAAAGTTTCAAACGATTATCAATCAGCTTTCGACGATCATCAAATCGAAGAAGCCAAACCGACATTTGAAACTTCATCGTTTGAACCGACAGAGGAATTTTCATCGGCAAAAGAAGAAAATTATGATTCATTTAAAGCCGATGAACAGGAGGAAAGTTCACTTAATAAACCTGCTGAAACTGTCAGCGAATCGGCTCCGGCAGCCCCGGTCAAATCGCGTTTCAGCGACAGGAATGTTGATTTGCCGATAGAAGTCAGCGAAGAAGAACGCCGTTTGCACAACGACGCACGAAGGTTTGCGCGGCTGCTTGTTTCGGAAATCAAACTTTACAACGAACAAAAGGTTAGAGAAGGACGCGACGAAAGTGATCTTTATGAACGTCTGCGCGAAGCGATTGACCGTTCACGCGAAATGTATGACAAGCGCGTTCAGCCGCCGGTTGCCGCTAAATTCGATTATTTTCATTACGAATTAGTCAGCACTCTGGCGGAAGGCGATGAAAACAAACTCGGCGGAGGTTATCTGGGCGCGAAAGTCTGATTTTTGCGAAAATTGTGAAAAACGTGGAAGCCGGCACGAATTAATGGCGACACCGCACTTACTTCATGCGTGTTTCTGCAGTAGATAAAAGCCGCTTGATTTGAAAATCAAGCGGCTTTTTATTTTTAATCGAAGTTGAATTTAGATTTTCCTACCGTTTTCCACTTCGTTTTTCGGCACAGTTTTTTCCGATTCGGTTTGCGGCGCAAGGACGAGTTTATCATCATCCTGCTCGATGCCAAGCTGCGCCAAAATATCCGGCAGATTTAACCCCATCGCCTGTAACTGCTGTAAAAGCGTGAAAATCATCGTCGGCGCAGTTTGGGCAAAGCGGTTGATTCCGCCTGAACCGTTTCCGTTTCCGTTTCCGCCGTTGTCAATCATCACCACTTTATCAATGTTGCCCAGCGGTTCGGCAACTGCGCGGAAAACGGGCGCGGACGCTTCGATAATCGAAGGAAGTTTTTCGAGAATCGTCTGCAATCTCGCGGCATCGTTAAATTCACGCCACGCGGCGGCTTTTTCCTTAATCGCGGCGGCTTCGGCAAGTCCCTGCGCTTCGGTGGCTTTCGCCCGCGCCAAACCGTTAGCTTCCAGTTTTTCGGCTTCGGCTAAACCGAGAGCGCGAATTTTTGCGGCTTCGGCGCGACCTTCGGCTTCGATTGCCGA
>JBDTSO010000219.1:0-5752 GCA_039931085.1 Acidobacteriota bacterium
GAATCCACCACGTTGCATAAGTCGAAAACTTATAACCGCGCCGCCACTCGAATTTATCAACGGCCTTCATCAAACCAATGTTGCCTTCCTGAATTAAATCGAGAAACTGCAAACCGCGATTCGTATATTTCTTCGCAATCGAAACAACAAGGCGTAAATTCGCTTCGACAAGTTCGCGTTTCGCTTGTCCGGTCGCCTGTTCGCCGATTAAGATCGTCTGCAAAGAGCGTTTTATTTCAACTGGCGTAAGATAGTATTTCTCCTCGATTTCTGCCAGTTTTTTGCGCGAATCGGCAATTTTCTGGTTCAATTCTTTTTTGACATCGGGCGAAACTTTGCTTTCGAGCCTTTCTTCGGCTTTGTTAATATCACGTTCAGATTTGCGAATTTCGTCGGCAACTTTGCGAATCGCGCCGATCAATCTTTGCATCGCCAGTTCGGTCAAACTCAGATTTCTGATTTCCTGCGAAACTTCAAGACGCAGACGCGCCACGTTTCGTCTGGCGGCGAGGAGTTTTTTAGAAGGTTTATCTTTCGATTTCTTTTGCTCATCACGGAATGCGCCCAAAGCCTTGATTGCTTTTTTGTAATTCGTGTTGATATTTTCGATGCCTTCCATCGTCCAGCGCAGATATTCTTCCGCTTTGTCCTCTTCGCCGGTCAATTCCGCTTGCTCTGAAAATGTTACCGTTTCACGAATGCTGGCTTTTCCGATGGCGAGGTCTTCGCCCATTTTCAAAAGTCTTTCAATCGCAATCGGCGAACGCGAAATCGCTTTGCGCGTTTTTATCTGCCCGCGTTCGATGCGTTGTGCAATCGTAACTTCGCCCTGCCGCGTCAGCAGTGGAACAATTCCCATTTCGCGCAAATAAAGGCGCACCGGATCGTTTGATTTATCAAGCGTTCCGGCTGATAAATCCAAATCCAAATCCTCGTCGTCGTCATCTTCAGCGTCGTCGAGCAATAAACTCGCCGCCTGTTCCAATAATTGCGCGTCGGAATCGGCAACGGAAATATTTGCTCCTTCGAGCCGGTTTAAAACGTCTTCGATGTCGTCGGGCGACATCATTTTATTCGGGATTTCCTTGTTAAGCTCGTCAAAACTCAAGAATTTCTTGCGTCTGCCGAGCGCGACAAGTCTGTCCATCAAATCTTCCTTTTCGTCGTAGTCTGCCATATATTTATAAATAGAGTTTGATTAAATCTTCTGCTAATTAGTTGTTTTTAAAATGATTTTAAACGCAGGAAAACGATAAAAAGTTTCAATCGTCATTTTTGTTTGAAAACAAAAAACAACAACAAATTCGCGCTGAAATTGAAAAGTGCAAATTTGTATTGACTTCGATTATGCTAATTTTCGGCTAAATCTATTTCCTACTTATCAACGTCCATTTTATGAACATTTTAGATATAACTATTTTACTTTCCTGCTATTTTATTTTCCAAATCGCGCTTTAAACGCGCCAGATCAATTTGTTTCATCACAAGTTGGTCGCGCAAAACAATATCGCCGCTTTGTTCGGCATAGACCATTTCCTGACTAATATCCAAAATATGCCGCGAAATCGCCATTCCCCGCAGCGTCGCCACGCAATTTTCGGCTTCAATCAAAACTCCGTCAATCGCTTCGTCTTTCTCACGAGCCGGCTCAGACATTAAAAGCACCGGAACAAAATCGCTCGCCCCGACATCTTCGCTTGTCAGTTCGAGTAAATTTTCGCTCGAAAATTCCAAATTATTTCTTTTTATCTCAAAAAAAGCGCGGAAAACCGTCGCCGTCGCCAATGTTTCGTAATCGGTTTCTTCGATTTGCGGCAAAATAATTTCCCGCAATTCTTCGTCGTAAATCAGCAATTCCAAAAGCTGATGTTCGGCGACGGTCATTCGGGCTTGCGTCGCCCGCGCAACCTGCTGTTTGACAATTTCGGTTTCAAATTTCGTGCCGAGCTTGACCGTTTTCCACAAATCGCGCTTCAAAATTACATCATCAACGCGAAAAAAGTTCATCGCCTGATCGAACGAATCGCGTTTCTGAATCGGATTGCGAACAAGCGAAAGAATCGGCATCACCTCCTCGATTGCCTCAGCCTTGTGCTTCGGCACAGCGAGATTGCGCGTTTCCGCCGCCGATTCTAAAACAAATTGTAAATAAGTGGAAGCGTTGGTTTCGTGCTGTTTTTTATACTCGGCAAAGCCGTTAGCGCGAATAAAATCGTCCGGGTCTTGTCCGCCGGGCAGAACCAAAATTTTTATTTCAAAATCTTCCGCCAGCAAAGTTTCAATCGCTCTTCTCGCTGCTTTAATGCCGGCTTTATCTCCATCATAATTGACAACAATCTTCTTCGCAAACCTGCCTAATAACTTAGCTTGCTGTTCTGTAAATGCCGTTCCCAAACTCGCCACGCAATTTGTTATGCCAAATTGATAGAGTGCGATCAAATCCAGATAACCTTCAACCAAGATCGCATATTTCTTCTTACGAATTTCGTCCTTCGACTGGAAAAAACCGTAAAGATGTTCGCCTTTAATATAAGCCGGAGTTTCGGGCGAGTTTAAATATTTCGGCTCGCCCTGTGCCAAAATCCGCGCACCGAACGCAATCGGATTTCCTTCGACATTCAAAACCGGAAAGATAATCCGCCCGCGAAATCGGTCATAAACTCGTTTTTTCTCTTCGTTGATTGAAACCAAACCGCTCGTTTCAATCAATTTTTCGTCTGCGCCTTTTTCCTTCAATAACGTCAAAACCGCGTCCCAACTGTCGGGTGCGAAACCGATGTGAAATTTCTTAATAATTTCACCGGAAATTTCGCGTTTTTCCAAATATTCCCGCGCCGCTTTTGAATGCGCGTTGTTATCCTGCAAATGATTTTCCCAAAATTCGAGTGCGTAACGATTTAATTCGATAACTTCGTCGGCAATCGCTTTTTTTTCCTGCCAACGCTTTTTATTTTCTTCGTATTTCTGATCATCAATCGGTTCAGGCAGCGGAATTCCCGAAATTTCCGCGACGCGCTTGATCGCTTCGGGAAAATTCAAACCTTCAATTTCCATCACGAAATTAAAAGCCGTTCCGCCTTTTCCGCAACCGAAACATTTGTAAAAACCTTTCGACGGATTAACCGAAAACGAAGGCGTTTTTTCCTGATGAAACGGACAACAACCCATCCAATTCGCGCCCTTTTTCTTGAGCGGCGCATACGGTTCGATAATCCGCACGAGATCGGCGCGATTTTTCAGTTCATCAATAAAATTTTGCTCGTAAAGCATTTATTTTTTCTTGCGCGGAACAAGCCAAAATTCTGTAACAACATCAAAATTTGGTTGACTTTTTCTGTAGAAAAACTTTAATTGATTGCGCGAAATATCGTATTCTTTATTCAATAGATTTAACCAATTTTCACCTTCTTTCTTGGCTTTTTGAATTGATTCATTAAAAATAACTATATGACCACGCAGGTTCGGATTTGCTTGTAAATAATCAGCAAAAACCTTTGGACTTAAAGTCGGACATATATCATAACTACTCATTGACAATTTAAATGCTTTCGTCGCAAGTGGTAAAACAAAAGACTTTTTTTGTTCAACAAAATCAGGTAAATCAACTCCGACAGGCACTTTCCAAAACTCAACTTCAACAACATCAACGCTGGCTTTTTTCTCGGCACGCTTTGTAATAAAGCGGCTATCGTCGAATTTCGCCTGATAAATTTCTCCATTTATCCACGCTTCGTATCTTGCCTGACTTTTATTTTTGTCTGAATAAATTATTGCATAATTAGTTGAATGCTGATCATTCCCAAGTGAGTTAAAAAAAATATCAAGTCTTGCAAGAAAATCATCACAAGCAATATTTCCAAATTTATCAATTTGTTCAGCCTGTAATTTTTCCTGCCCAAAACAAATTTGAAAAGAAGCGAGTAATGTTATCAGTGTGAGAAATGATTTTTGATATTTCATAACGTCCCTAATCTGCAAAAATTATCAATTACAAGTTTTTGTTCAGCGAAAATAGTGAAATTATTTTTCTTCAAATCCGATTTTCTCGCGCACGGCGTAAATCGTTTTGTCCTGTGATTCGTGATAAGTTCGCACGAGCATTTCGGCTAATAAACCCATTAAAAAAAACTGCATCGAAATCGCCAATAAAACAATCGCAATCACGGGCAAAGGCGTTAAGATGAACGAAACGCCTTCGACATATTTTAAGAAAAATGCCCAAAGTCCGGCGAACATTGAAAGCAGAAACGAGATCAAACCGAATGTTCCGAAGAGGTAAATTGGTTTCGTTTGATACGAAGCCATAAATTTTATCGTCATCAAATCGAAGACGACTTTGATTGTTCTGGAAATTCCGTATTTCGATTTTCCCATCGTCCGCGCGTGGTGGTCAACGGGAATTTCCGTTACTCGTGCGCCTGCCCAACTCGCGTAAATCGGGATAAAACGGTGCATTTCGCCGTAAAGTTTGACATCTTGAATGACTTCGCGCCGATATGCTTTAAGCGAACAGCCGTAATCGTGAAGCGGAACGCCGCCGATCCACGAAATTATTCGGTTGGCAATTTGTGACGGGATTTTTCGCAAAACGAGCGCGTCTTTACGGTTTTTGCGCCAACCGGAAACAACGTCGTAGCCTTCGTTTAATTTGTCTAAAAGTCTGGAAATATCTTTCGGATCGTTTTGCAAATCCGCGTCCATCGGAATCAAAATCTCGCCTTTCGCCGCGTCAATTCCCGCGCTCATCGCCGCCGTTTGTCCGTAATTTCTACGCAACGAAATCACGCGAACGCGCGCGTCGCCACCGGCAATTTCGCGCAGAATTTCCAGCGAATTATCAGTCGAACCGTCGTCAACGTAAATCACTTCCGCCATTTTGCCTAGTGAATTTAACGCTTCGGAAATTTTCTTGTGCATCGGGCGCAGATTTTCTTCTTCGTTTAAAACGGGCAGAAAAAGCGACAATTCGGGCGCGGTTTGCGCTTCGGATGTTTTATAAAGTTCAGTTTTTGGGGAATTCATTGCTAATCCAGATTTTTTACAATATCACAGGACGGAAAAAGAATAATCTCAAAAATAGCGATAATGTCCGATGATTTTCCAGTCGAAAACTCTATCTTCAAGCGTCGCGCCGCCGCCGATGTTGTGGATGATCGAATACCTTTTCGTGTTTTCGTTCCAGAGATTTGAAACCAGACCGATGTGCGTCATTCCCTTGTCGTCCAAATCCCACGCGACGACATCTCCGGGTTTGTAATCTTCCGCGTTTTCGGTAATCGGCAGAGATTTTCCGCGCCGCTTGAAAAACGTCTGAAGATTCGGAACGCGCCGATGGTCAATGTTTTTATCGGGCGTTTTCAAATTCCATCTGTTCGGATAAGCCGCAAAATTCGCCGCTATATCTTCGTGAACTTCCTTTTGTAAATCAACATTTGCATTACGAAAAGCGCGAATTACAACGTCCGTGCAAACGCCTTTTTCAATCGGCACATCACCGTTCGGATAAGAAATTACAGTGTAATTCGGGTCGTAGCCTTTGGTTAAATTTAACTGCTCGTTCGCACTTTCAAGCAGTTTTCTAATTTCAACTGAGTTTATTTGCTCAAGTTTCGGCTTTTCGGCGGCGGGCGCGGATGTGAGGCGCGAATTTCCCGAATCATTCCGGCAGGCAAACATCAGCGGTATGAAAAATATCAGAAAACACGCGGCGAATTTTTTCAAAACGAAAAACTTATTTGTCATCTCAAACCGA
>JBDTSO010000220.1:0-5744 GCA_039931085.1 Acidobacteriota bacterium
AACATCACAAAACATTCCAAATTTGTTCTGCATTGGAAGTGTAAGAAACCGTGATATGAAAGTCTTGAAAGAGATTTAAAAGTTTTCTGAAATTTTTCTAAAAACGGATTTTATTTTTTTTGCAAGAAATTTGAAAGTTAATCTTCGACGGATTTGACCAGCACTATATCGTTTATTGCCATTCCTTTTTCATAGACCACATTTTGTCCGTCGGTCGAAAAGGCAAAGCGGAAAATCGTTTCAGCCGGTGAATCGAAAAATAGCTTTGGGGGAGAATTCTGATCCAGCGATTGCCGCCAAATTTTTGAACCAACGCCTTCTCTTGTCAAGTAATTGAGGGTTGTATTATCCGACCAAACTACCGGAAAAAGACTGTTTTGCAGAACACCGGGAAATTGCTTGATAAGCGTTCCGTCTTCTGCCGAAAGAATTGTCAGTCTTAAATTTTTGTTAAATTCTTCGTTCGTAGAGATTTTCGGATAATAACAGGCAATCAGTTTGCCGTCGGGAGAAACTTTGGGTAAAACAGTCGAAAGTTTTGTCAATTGAACGGATTGTCCGCCGTCAACGGGGATTTTGTGGAGAAACGGCTGCAAGGTGGAATTATCTATTGATGTGTAAATTACATATCTGCCGTTTTCCGCAAGGCTGGGCGAGAAAACGCCTGTTTCATCGGTTAATTGTTTTTGTTCGCTGCCGTCTGTTTTCATTCGCCACAGATTTCTTTGCCCGGAACGATTGGAAATAAAAAATATATCCTGCCCGTCGGCGGATACGACGGGCATCGAATCCGCCGCACCGTCAGTTGTAATTTGACGTTTATGTGAACCGTCCGCATCCATCATCCAAATATCTAGATTTGCATTTAAGGTCGCGCCGTAAATAATTTTCCCGTCCGGTGTCCAGCTGATGCCGGGTGCGGTTATGTTGTAATCGTTCAAACCTTGCGTGATTCTGTTGGCGTGTTTAAAATCGCCGTTCGAACTCGTCCAAAAACTCGAAAAACGATCTGATTTGACCGCCACGATACTTTTGGAATCGGAGGTAAAACCCAGACCGAATATTCCGCTGATGTCGCCGCCGATCTTCCGCGCCGCGCCGTCCGGGTAACTTATTTGCCAGATTTCGTCGGTTTGATTATTTGAACTGCCGCTGAAAGCCGCCACGATTATGCCGCTTCCGTCCGCCAGCCAATTCGGATAACCGAGCCATTGCCATTTTTCTGAAGTCAGGGAATTTTGTTCTCCATTTGCGGTGTTGACGGTAATTAAATCAGCTTCCGTTCCGTCCTTATTTGCCGTTGCCGCAATCATTTTTCCGTCCGGCGACCACGATAATCCGTTTGGTAAAAAAAACTCGCGAATTTTTCGGGTTGTTAATTTTTTCTCATCTTTATTATCAAAAGAAGAAATTATCAAAGCCGATTGTTTTTCGTCCAAATAATTGCGAACAAAAGCAAATTGCCGCTTGTCGGGAGAAATAGTAATCGGGCTGTCAATATCTTCCAATATCTGCTGCACCTGTCCGCCAAGGGTGGAAATTTTGTATAGATTGCCGATCATATTCGATTGGTTATCTTCCTTTTTATAGGTAACGTAGTAAATTTGCTTTGCGTCTGCGGAAAAGGTTACTCCGACAAATTGCTGATTTTTTGGCGGCACGATTTCGATGGTTGTCGAATTATCAATTTGTCTGAGCATCAGGGCGTAGTTTTCTTCACGTTTTTCGACCAGAGCCAGATATTTGCCGTCCGGTGAAACCGACACTAAACTGATGTTTCCGTTTGAAGTGAGTTTTGAAACTTCGACTTGCTTAAATTGTGTGGAAACCAACAGTTTTGATTTCAGAAAATAGAAAGCCCCGATTCCGATGGCTGCCAAACCCAAACAAAAAATAGTCGTTAAAGCGGCGAAACGCAGTTTATTTCGTTTGATTACGACAGTAAATAATTTTGATAAGGTCGAAGTCTGCGCGGCGGATTCGGGTTTTACTTCCGGCTTTACAATTATTTCATCGGAATATTTTTCGTGTTCCGCCGAAATTTGCGTCCGAACGTGGCGTTCAACAACGATGATTTCTTCATCGCCGACAATTTCTTTGACATCCGCAACAAAGCGATAGCCGTGGCGCGAAACGGTTTCGATAAATTGATTATTATTGTTCGTTGTTCCGAGCATTTTGCGAAGTGTTGAAATATTTTGAGCCAGCGTGGATTCTTCAACAAAAGTATCCTTCCAAACTTCGTTCAGCAAAACTTCCTTTTCAACAATTTTTCCTTTGTTTTCGAGCAGCACGATAAGCGTGTCGAAGGCTTTCGGCGTTATCGAAACAAGTTCCTTTTCGCGCCAGACGCGCCTCTGAGCGACTTCGACGAGATACGGGTCAAAACTGTACGAAATATTTTTTTGATTTTTCATCAGGTTTATTATGGCTTTCAAAAAAATTTGAAAATAATTTCACATAATTTTCAAGACTTTCGGAAAGAATTTTACATATTATTCTGCCTGATGAAGTGAATTACTTTCTAACAAGGTCGCGGACGGGATGGATTACTACTGCGTCTTGGATGAATTAGCCGGTTCACTTCATCGTATAATCATTTATAAATTTTCACAAATCTAGCAGCACGGGATTATTGAAAACGAAGGAGCTACTAAGTGGAAAAAAGCCGCACGACAATAACCATCGAAACTGACGAAATTTGGATAATTAAAAGACCACGACACATCATTCGCGGATTTTGCCG
This sequence comes from Acidobacteriota bacterium, assembly GCA_039931085.1. Classification (GTDB taxonomy): domain Bacteria; phylum Acidobacteriota; class Blastocatellia; order Pyrinomonadales; family Pyrinomonadaceae. Next base: position 2,747 of record JBDTSO010000220.1, read on the forward strand.
ACAATGTAATCGTGATGTTAGTATGATTCCGCCCGAAGATGCCGCGTTGCTGTCTTGCCGCGATATTTCCGTTATCTATTCTTTTATGGATGAAAATCATTTTCACATTTTATATTTCAATGGCGGGAAGCCGTTGATCTGCCTGAATTCGCTTTGTTCGATTTGATTAAAAATCTTCAGTAAAAAAGGAGCTTATTAATTATGGAAGATGTTTTATCAGAAAGTACCAACCCAAAAAGGGAAGAACAAATTTTGTCCGGTTATAGTATGACCGGAAACCTGATGCAGGCGTTAAAATCCTTAGCCGTATTATTGTTGCACGAAGTAGAGTTTCTCGAAAATCTGACTCCGAAAGGAAACGGTGATTTGTCCGGGAAAGACGGAGTTTCTTTAGACGATGAGTTGGGGCAATTCGAGATCGAGTTGATTCGCAACGCTTTGATGCTAACCAGAGGTCATCAGTTAAAGGCGGCACGAATTCTAGAAATAAAAAAGACAACATTAAACGCGAAATTAAAGCACTACGGCATTGATCCGCGATCTTTTATTATTTCAGCTTCGGAAATTAATTCGTAAAGAGCAATCAAAATTATGAAACAAATGACACGACAATTATCAATTTTATTTTTAATCGTTTCGGCTGGTTTAACGGTTTTCGCGCAAATGCCGCCGTCGCCGCAAATGATTGCCGCCAACGAACTTTTCAAAGCGCAAAAATGGACGGAAGCGAAAGCGGCTTTTGAAAATATCGTAAAAAGCGAACCGGATAACGGTGGCGCGTGGTCTCGACTTGCGGCGACTCGACGCTATCTCAATCAATTCGCTCCCGCCGCCGAAGCGTATCGAAAAAGCATCGCTATCAGTAACAGCGGTTTTGAAATGCTTTACCTTGCAAGCGTTTATTCATTGATGGGTGAAAAAGATAAAGCGATTGAATGGCTGACGAAATCATCTGAAAATCCCAAGATGCTTTTACAAATGATTGACAGCAGCGACCCGGATTTTGCGAATATTAAAGACGACGCGCGATTTAAGAATTTGATAAATAAAATTGACCGCAAAACTCATCCTTGTGTGTATAGCGACGAAGCGAAACAGTTTAATTTCTTCGTCGGCGAATGGGACGCCTACAATCCGCAAGGTCGGCACGACGGAACGAGCGTAATTCAAAGCATTTCAAACGGTTGCGGTGTTCTGGAAAACTGGCGCGACACATTCGGCGGCGAAGGAAAAAGCATAAATTTTTATGATGCTTCCACCGGAAAATGGTATCAATATTGGATGGGTCAAAATGGCGTTCCTTCACGTTATTCAGGTATTTACAGAGATGGTGCGCTCCGCTATGAAGGCGAGCCGACAATCGTCAATGGTAAGAAAACATTAAATCGCCTGACATTTTTCAAACTCGATGAAAACACGGTTCGCCAGCTTTTTGAGTCATCGGACGACGAGGGCAAAACTTGGACGACCGGCTACGATTTAAGATATGTCAGAAAAAACGCCAAACAGTAATTACTCCGAGGAGCAATTACTGTTTGGCGAAAGAATCAAAAGTTTTCGAGTTACCATTAAATATTAAAAAATGAAAAAACGCTGCATTTTTAAAATTTTAATTCTTTTCACTTTCATCTTTTCATTTCAATTCTCAGTTCGGGCGCAGGAAAGCGAATTGCCGAAGGATTCGAGATTTTACGAGAGAGCCGCGCTTCGGTCTTATCAGAAGAAAGATTTTCAGGCTTTCCTGGAGAATATGAAACGAGCCGAAAGTCTGCGCCCGAATCATCCGCGTCTGCTTTATAATCTCGCCGACGCTTACGCGCTGAACGGGGAAAAGGGCGCGGCACTTTTTAATTTGAACAAACTCGCCGAAATGAAACTCTTTTATGAACCGGAAAAGGACGACGATTTTTCATCAATCAAAAACTCGGAAGACTTTCAAAATATTGTGAGAAAGTTTTACGCGAATGCGATGCCGACCGGCAACGGCAAAACGGCTTTTACTGTCAGCGAAAAAGGCTTAGTTACAGAAAGCATCGCATTCGATAAAAAAACACAGACATTCTATCTGGCAAGTGTCGCACAACGTAAAATTTTAAAAATTGATTCGCGCGGCGAGTCAAAAATTTTCGCCAACCAAAGCGCGGGATTGTGGAGCGTTTTCGGGATGAAAGTTGACGCGAAATGCCGTCTGCTCTGGGCGGCGACTTCCGCGCATAAACAGATGCCGAACCTGAAAGAAGGCGAAGACGGGCAGGCGGGAATTTTCGCTTTTGATTTGAAAACCGGAAACACGGTCAAAAAATATCTTCTGACGAACGATTCGCGCCCGCATCTGCTCGGCGATTTGAAGATCGCGCCGAACGGCAACGTTTTTGCCACCGACAGCCTTGCGCCGGTTATTTATGTTATCCGAAAAGGCAAAAATGAAATCGAAACTTTTCTCGAAAGCGAAGATTTCGCGTCTTTGCAAGGTTTGGATTTTTCTTCGGACGGCAAAATTTTATTCGTCGCCGATTACGCGAAGGGTATTTTCAAGATCAATCTCGACACCAAAGAAAAAGTTAATCTCACGCCGCCGGAAAGCTCGACTCTGCTCGGAATTGACGGGATTTATTTTGCCGGAAAAAATTTGATCGCCGTTCAAAACGGAGTTAATCCGCAAAGAATTGTTCGCCTGAATTTGTCAAAAGATTCAAACAAAATCGAACGATTGGAAGTTCTCGAAGCAAATAATCCGGTTTTCGACGACATCACGCTCGGCGTTTTAGACGGAAATCAATTTTATTTCGTGGCAAACAGTCAATGGAATTTGCTCGGCGACGACGGGAAATTCGCCGCGCCGGATAAATTGCAGGATGTCAGCGTTATTAAAATCTCTGTTTTTTGAAGAATTTTGAGATAATAATTCCAAATTTTGTATTAATAATTTTACAAGTAAAGATAGGAGATTTATAAAATGTTAACAACCCGATTTTTAACAATTTATTCCGGCGTTTTG